>JAESUC010000233.1 GCA_016763285.1 Pseudomonas sp. | reverse complement strand
CTGTTCCTCAGTCATGCGGCGGTCGAGCGCATGGGCGGTAGCGTCAAGCTTTTCAATCAGGATACCGGCGGTACCCTGGCCGAGGTTCTTTTACCGGTTGTATGGGAGCAAGATCGTGAACGATGAAATCGAACAGGAAGAGCAACCGTTACTGCTGCTCGTGGATGATGATCCGACCTTTACCCGGGTCCTGGCCCGCGCCCTGACGCGCCGTGGCCTGCGGGTCAACACGGCAGGCGACGCGGAAGAAGCCATGCAGTCGGCCCGCCAGGAACAGCCGGATTTCGCCGTGCTTGACCTGAAAATGGAGGGCGATTCCGGACTGGTACTGCTGCCACGTCTGCTGGAGCTCTACCCGGATCTGCGGGTGGTCATCCTGACCGGCTATTCGAGCATTGCCACCGCGGTGGAGGCGATCAAGCGCGGCGCTTGCAACTACCTGTGCAAGCCAGCCGATGCCGACGATGTACTGACCGCTCTGCTGTCCGAACAGGCCGATCCGGAGAGTCTGGTGGCCGAGCATCCGATGTCGGTAGACCGTCTGCAGTGGGAGCATATCCAGCGGATCCTGGCCGAGCACGAAGGGAACATTTCCGCCACGGCACGGGCGCTGGGCATGCATCGGCGCACGCTGCAGCGCAAGCTGCAGAAGCGCCCGGTTCGGCGGTAAGCCCCGCGGCGGCGCAGACCGGCCGATGAAAACCGCACGACGGTGGTTGTCCGTCGTTGGGTTTTTCCGTCATAGCGTATAGGGTGGTTACCAGGCTCAACGGAAACAGGCGAATCCCATGTTTGCAGCGATGCGGTCGGAAAAAATGCAGGCACTTCATCTCTTCAGCGATGAGGCCAGCGGGCTCGAAGCGATCATAGCCATCCATAACACCCGCCTCGGCCCCGCACTCGGCGGTTGCCGTTACATGCCCTATGCCAGTACCGAGGCGGCCTGCGCCGACGCCATGCGGCTGGCCCGCGGCATGAGCTACAAGGCCGCGCTGGCCGGCCTCGAGCAGGGCGGCGGCAAGGCTGTCATCCTGCGCCCGCCCCATGTGCCCGATCGGGCCGCGCTGTTCGAGGCCTTCGGGCGCTGCATCGAGTCATTGCGCGGTGGCTACATCACGGCGGTCGACAGTGGCACCAGCAGCCAGGACATGGACTGCATCGCACAGCAGACCGGGCATGTGACCAGTACCAGTGAAGCAGGCGATCCTTCTCCACACACCGCGCTGGGCGTACTGATGGGCATCAAGTCGGCGGTCCGGCGCCAGCTCGGTCAGGAGGGCCTGGCCGGTGTGCGGGTCATGCTGCAGGGGTTGGGCAACGTGGGCTATGCACTGGCAGAGATGCTGGTGGCCGAGGGAGCAGACCTGCTGGTGGCCGATCTTGATGCGGGCAAGGTACGCCTGGCCGTGGACGACCTGGGTGCCCGCCCGGTGGCACCGGAGGCGGTGTTCGAGTCGCCCTGCGACATCTTTGCACCCTGCGGGCTGGGCGGCGTGCTCGCCCCGGCCAGTATCGCCCAGCTGCGCTGCGCCGCCGTCGCCGGGGCGGCCAATAACCAGCTGATCAACCCCGAGGCGGCCGATCTGCTGGACGCCAGGGGGATTCTGTATGCGCCCGACTACGTGATCAACGCCGGCGGTCTGCTGCACGTGGCGTTGACCCACCGGGGTGTAGCGGCGGGCGAGATTGCGTCGCGCGTGCGCCGCATCGGTGAGCGGCTTGACAGCATCTTTGCGCAAAGCGTTGCCGAGGGCCGCTCCCCCGCCGAGATCGCCGACCACCAGGCCGAAGCGATCATCTATGGCGATTGATGCTTCAGCCGCGGTTCAGGCCGAAGCGCTTGCGTAGCTGGGCGTCCAGAATCGATGTCGGCAGCCAGCGCTTCATTCTCACCATGCTGCGACTGCTGGTGCCAATCAGCGCCGTCTCCGGCCGCAGCGGGTTCTTGATGTAGCCCATCAACTCCCGTGAAAAATCGGCGGCTGAGGTGGAGGTGGCCTTCTGCGATGCCCTGGCCCGCGCCTGCACTGCCTTTTCCCATGGCTTGAACCAGGAGTTGTCAGCGATAGTGATGGCTGCGCTGGCGTTATTGCCAAAGTCCGAGGCGATCGCCCCGGGCATGACGGTCAGTACCTTGATGCCGAATGGCGCCAACTCCAGTCGCATCGCATCCGACAACGCATGCAACGCCGCCTTGGATGCGCAGTACACGCCCGAGAAGGGCGTGGTGGTTACGCCGGACACGCTGCCTATATTGACGATGAGTCCCTTGCTGTCACGCAGCAGGTCGGCGGTGGCGCGCACCATCTCCACCGGGGCGAAGACATTGGTGTCGAACTGCTTGAGCAGGGTGGCCCGATCGGCGTCGAGGATCGGGCCCATCGCGCCATAGCCGGCATTGTTTACCAGCAGGTCCAGGCGTCCGGCTTCGCTGCGCAGACGCTCGGCGCAGGCGAGTACCTGGCTGGCATCGTTGACGTCCAGTTTCATGGCCATTGCGCCGCGTGCTACCAGGGCCTCCAGGCTCTGCGGGTCGCGGGCAGTGGCCCAGACCTGGTAGCCTTCGTCGAGACAGACGTTGGCCAGAGCCTGGCCAATGCCGGTGGAGCAGCCGGTAATCAATGCAACGGGTTGAGTCATGGTGAAGGGCCTTTATTGTTATAGGTCAATCGTGAAATGTGGCGCTCGGGTCCTGCGCATGGTAGTGCAGCTCGGAGGCACGGTAGCCACTGCGCACCGGGGGGACGGTAAAGCAGTGCAGCCAGCGGTCGCCCGCCGCCAATGATTCATCCAGCCGGTAGCGACCTTCGGCAACGCTGGTATCGAGGAGATTACGCTGCTGGCCTGCCAGCGTTGCGTGCAGCTGCCACTGGATGTTGCTGGCCACGAGGCCGCTGCGGTTATGGATCTCGACGCGCAGGGGCTTGCCGAACTCGCAGCCCTCGGGCTGGTAGGCAATACTGATATGCAGCTGCTCCAAGTGCTGGTCATTCTGCCACTGACGGATGCCGACAAAGGCTGCCAGCAGCAGCGCCAGGGCCACTATCACGCCGCTGGCCGGAAGCATGACGCGCGGATAGCGCAGCAGCAGGAACAGCCAGACGACCAGCAGGACTATGCCCAGAGGCATGGATTTCTCCTTCGCAGTTTCAGTCCACGACTCTACCAGACCTGACCCTTCAACACACCGCAGTCGGATCCCAACCAAACAATTCACAGCTGTTATGCCAGCAGGTCCGGGCCAGTGCTTCCGGTGTTTCGCCGCGCAGCTCGGCTATTATCTCGCAGATGCCTGGCAGGTTGGCGGGGGTGTTGCGCACATGGGGCTCGAACGCCGGGGCCATGTCCGGCGAGTCGGTTTCCAGCACCAGGCTGGCGCCGGGCAGCTCGGCGATGACTCGATGCATGCGCCGGGCCCGGGGCCAGGTAGCTGCCCCGCCCAGGCCCAGCTTGAAGCCCAGACGGATGTATTCTCGGGCCTCCTCGAGACTGCCGGAGAACGCATGAACGATACCGGCGCGCGGCAGCTTCACCTGTTTGAGCAAGGCGATGGTGGGGGCGTGAGCCCGGCGCACATGCAGTAGCGCCGGCAGTTCGAACTCGGCGGCCAGGGCCAGTTGATCGGCAAACAGGCGGTGCTGCCGCTCGCGGTCAAGGCCGGGCACAAGATAATCCAGGCCGATCTCGCCAACCGCGCAGCATTTGGGATGCCGCGCTACCGCTGCAAGCCGTTCATGCAGTTCGGCGAGGTGTTCCTGCTGGTGTTCCTCGAGGAAAACCGGATGCATGCCGAGCGCGGCGTGGATGGCAGGCTCGTTCTCCGCCAGAGACCAGACGCGCTGCCAGTTGCTGCGGCTGACGCCCAACACCACCAGGCGGTTGATGCCCAGGCTGCGACAGCGCCCCAGCACCTGCTCACGGTCGTCGTCGAACGCCGGGAAGTCCAGATGCGTGTGGGTGTCGATATAGCGCATGACTCAGCGCTGGACGGCGGTCGCTTTTGCCGCGCGCAGCTGCAGATTTTCCAGCAGCACGGGGCGTCCGACATGGAATCCCTGCGCGTAGTCCACGCCGATGGCGCTGACCACCTCGAGTATTTCCGGGCTGGAAACAAACTCGGCGACAATCTTCTTGTTCAGGAAATGGCCCATCTCGGTGATGGAGCGCACCAGGGCGTAGTCGAAATTGTCGGTGACGATGTTGCGCACGAAGGTGCCGTCGATCTTGATGAAGTCCACCGGCAGACGCTTGAGATAGGCGTAGGAGGATTGCCCGGTGCCGAAATCGTCCAGCGAGAAGCGGCAGCCGATCTCCTTCATCTCGTTGATGAAGTCTGCGGCGTCCTCCAGGTTGTCGATCGCAGCGGTTTCGGTCACCTCGAATATCAGCTTGTCGCGCGGCACGTCGAAACGCACCAGGCTGGCGAAGATGAAGTCCAGAAAGGAGTCGTCGTTCAGGGAGCAGCCGGAGAGGTTGATCGAGAAGCCGCCGAAGTTATCCAGTTCCTCCCGATGCTCGGCCATCCAGGTGAGCACCGTTTCGATAACCCAGCGATCCACGGCCCCCATGCGGTTGTATTCCTCTGCGGCGCGAATGAAGTCGGCCGGCGGCAGGTGTTCGCCGTTCTCGTCGACCACGGTCAGCAGGGTCTCGTAGTGCATGTTGATCGGGTCGTCGTTCTGGATCGGCTGTATCTTCTGGCAGCGGACCTTGAGCATGTCCTCGTCCAGTGCACGATTGATCCGGGTTACCCAGGAGATCACCTCGTCCCGTTCGCGGAAGCGCAAATCGCCGGGCTTGACGGTCTGGATGTCCCGGTGGCCCGACTTCTTGCACAGGTCTGCAGCGGACTCGACGGTTCTCAGCAGCTCCATGGGGTCCACCGCGTCGGTGTCCACCGACATCATGGCCACGGCGGACTGAATGGTGAAGCTGTGCTCCCCGCTGACAAAGCGGCTGCGCTCGATGGCGGTCTTGAGCTGCTCGGCCAGCTGGCGGTCGATCTGCCGGGTCTGGGAGGGCATCAACACGCAGAACTGGTCCACGCCGACCCGTCCGGCAATCACGTCGGAGTCCAGTTCGGCGAGGATGGTGGCAGCGATATCGCGCAGGAACTGATCGCCCACCTCGTAGCCGCAGGTGTTGTTGATCAGCTTGAACTGCAGGATGTCGATGAATATCAGGGTGTAGCTGTTCTTGCCCGCTCTGGCCTGCTCGACGCTCTGCGCCAGCCAGCGGACGAATTCGCGGCGGGTGCGCAGGCCGGTGAGCGGATCGTGGGCCGTTTCCAGTGCCAGCTTGTCGTACACCTTCTGTACCAGCGCATCCAGGCCCTGCTCGAGCGCGGGCATGCTGGCATCATTGAGAATGCTCAGGCGGCCGTCACGCAGGCGTTCGGCTACCTCCATCAGGGTCAGTTCCGCCGCTTTCATGCCGCGGTGGTTGCTGAACACGAAGCGGCTGCTGCCTTCGGCAATCCAGGCCAGATACAGCAGTTGCGGCTCGGCATTCGGCGCCTGGCCTTCCAGCCATTGGCCCACCTTGAGATTGCGGGCGCGTTTCAACCAGCGCTGCATCTGCCGGTCCTGCATGCTGGCGTCTGCGGTGTCTTCCTGTAGCGGGCTGACGAAGCGAATCTGCGCAAAGGCAGGATCATCGGGGTTGGCCAGCAGGGCTTCCAGGTTGCGGATCAGCATCTTCGGGCCCATGGGCGAGGGCGGGATTTTCGACAGTCCCTTGGCAATCAGCGCGATGAGTTTCTTCTCGCTGAAACGCAGACGGCTCTCATCATAGGCACCGGGCACAGTACGGACCAGTAGTTGATCGATCACCACCAGCGTCATTTCCCAGGCGAGACTGGACACGCCCTCGCGCAGGTAGCTCAGGCGCATCAGTTCCTTCCAGCCATTATCGACCAGGTCGATGATCGGCTGGGCCACGGGTTGCGCGCCAAGCAGGCGATAGAGCTCCCAGTCGATCAGCAGGTTGGCCTGCACGATGCGCTGCTGGCCTTCGCAGGCCTCGGTGACCCGGGTCAGATTGCGTTCGAAAAAATGCTTCTCGCGTCCCACCAGTTCATCCAGACTTTCCAGCGCGCGGGTGAAGCTGCTGTTATCGTCGGTATTGTCCTCAAGCAGGCTGGCGATGGTGTCGATGATGATCGGTCGGTTCTGGTTGATATTGATGCTGCGCTTGTCCGACAGCAGGGCCAGATAGTTGACCGCCTGGCGGGCCGGGTGGAAGTCCGCGGAAAACAGCGTGGGATCCTTGAGCATCACCTTGAGGATGGGCACTTCCAGCTTGCGCAGTTCGTGGCGCAGGTCTTCCAGTACGCGCTCGTTCTGGACGATGTTGTCGAACAGACCTTCGACCATGTCTGCCGAATCGCATTCGTGGGTACTGATCTTGCTGTCAACGCCGCCGACCTGGACCAGGTGTTGTTTCAGCGCGCCGGGGGCGTCCAGGCGTGCAAGCCCGCGCAGCACGTTACCCTGGAGCTGATTGAGTGCATCAAGGACTTCAAGCGGAGGCGGCGATTGCGCGGTCAGGTCTTCCAGCTCGGGGCGACTGGTGCCGGGTGGGCTGGCCGAGAGGTGCCGCTGCATCGACCAGAGCCTGGAGGCGGCGGTGAATGCGGCCTTGATCCGGCCGACCGGGCTGCTTGACGAGTGGGAACCGCCGATTCCGTTGAGGCCCGCTCCTGCGCCCGCCCCCGATCCGGGAGCCGGGTCATGGGTTTCGTCTGCTTTGCCACTGACCTTGGCAGGAGCGCTCGACGTTGCCGGCTGCACTGTGCCGGCAGTCGGCGCCGCCGGCTTTTCCGTGTCGCGCTCGGGTCGCGATGGATGCGCGGTCTGGCTTGCCAGGTAGCGGCTGACGTTGAGGTCGGGCAGGATGCCGGCATCGACCAGCAGCTTGTTCAGAGCGGTGTAGACATCCTCGAGATCGAGCAGGACCGCCTCGTGGAATATCTGGAAGATCAGCCGCAGTGACTGGTTGGCCAGGTGCATGTGGCGAATCGCGTCAGCCAGGGCCAGCCCCAGGGCGGAGGGCGAGTAAGGGTTGCTGATCTCTGGCACCTGCACACTGGAAAACGCAGCGTCGAGTCGCAACTGCAGTTCCAGCAACTGGGGCCGCAGATGCAATTCTGCCTTGGAGATCGAGACCCGTACGACAAGCCAGTCCTCGAACTCGTCCTTCTCGATCAGGGCGAGAGTGGTTCGGGTGTGACCGCTGTCGCGATCGTGATCATCGCCAACGCTGCCCGGGGAAGGTCCGGTCAGGGATAGCGCTTCACCGGTGACCGTATCAACTACCTGCGCGCAGATGGTGGCGGCCTGGATACGCAGCAGGGCGCGGGTGTCCAGCAGGGTCTGGCGTCCGTCGAGGGTCTTGGCGACGTCGGCCTCGTCCACGAGTACCGCGTCCAGCTGCTTGAAGAATCGCGGCATGCGCAGGTCAAGGAAGCTACGGATGACCTGGTTGGTGGCGCCTATCAGCCCGGCTTGCTGGGCATGGGTCAGCGGGCGTTGTCCGGGCGTTGGCCGCCAGTGGGCAGTTTCATGCTGGGCGGCCTGCTGCAATAGCTGCAACTGAGGCGGGTTTTCCTGTTGGAAACGCAGACCTATGCCATTGGCCGAGACATGAACGATAGTGACCGGAATACTGACGCGATCGGTGGGCCTGCCGACCAGCACGGCGGCCTGGATGTAGGCCTGCTTGCCAAGGACGGCTTCGAGCTGGCGCGAGCGACGGGCGTCATTCAGCGTAAGTAGCATGCCACCCTTGCTGAAGTCCTTTATGCAGCAGCCAAAGTCCTCGATCCCGTTGACGCGAAAGACCGCGTCGATCGAAACATTCTGGCGAGCGTGACGCCTTTTATCCACAACTGCACCCTGATCACAACCGCGAAAAAATTCCCTTGTCGGGCAGTTTAGCTCTGTTGGCGAGGAAAATCAGTGAATCTGCTTACCCGTGACCTAAATTCACACCATCGGGTGACCCGTTCGGCCCCCCATTGTTACAACACCGTGGCAATCGGTTCAATGGTGTTCCCGGGTAGCGAGGAAACGAATGTCCGGCCAGCGTTCCTCGGTCAGGCTGAGGTTGACCCGGGTAGGGGCCAGATACGTCAGGTGACCGCCACCATCAATCGCCAGATTCTCCATCGCCTTGTTGCTGAACTCCTCGAGCTTCTTCTTGTTGTCTGACTCTATCCAGCGGGCCGACCAGACATTGACCGGCTCGTAGATACACTCCACTTTGTACTCTTCTTTCAGGCGGCTGGCGACCACATCAAACTGCAGCACACCCACGGCGCCGAGAATGATGTCG
>JAESUC010000232.1 GCA_016763285.1 Pseudomonas sp. | reverse complement strand
GGTGCTCCCCCGTGGATGATCCGGGCAAATGCCGGGATTCTAGCCAAGCAGGCGCTAAACAAGCAGAATATGTACCAATACGACAGATAAGCCTTATTGCTGGCCTTGCGGCCACTTGCTCGCCTTGTACGGGGTTGCAGAACCTCGGCTCTGCCTCCCGTTGGGGCGCACCGCACCGCTCTGGCGCAGGGCTTTCGGCCATTGTCGACACATTCAGGAGAGGTTCAAATGAAACAACGTGATCCGGATGAGGCTCTGGGCGGCTTTCGCGCCACCGATGATGCTGAACCACTGGATATCCGGAATGCCGAGCCGATTCGCAGCCCCATGCGGGTGGAGGCGCGGGAGTCCGGCAATGGTGGTCTGTGGGCGCTGTGCGGCGCTCTGACCCTGGCGTTGGTCGGCTTCGGCTACTGGAGTCATCAGCAGCAGACCCAGTTGCAGCAACAGTTGATTGCCACCCAGAACAGTTTCGCGCGGATAAGTGAAGAGGCCGCCGGGCGACTGCAGGACGTGACGGGCAAGCTCAGCGCCACGGAGTCCTCGCTGTCGGTGGCGGAGCAGAGCCGGCAGCAGCAGCTGGAGGGTATGCAGCGCCAACTGACCGAACTCGCCGAACGGGTTGCGGCCCAGACCCGGGCGATTGAATCTGCCAACGCGACCGGGACCGACCTCGCTGCGAGACTGGATGCACAACTGCAGAGTCAGCAGACGCTGGCTACCCAGAGCAGCGAACTGGCGGAGCTGATGACGGCTCAGGCCGGCAGGATCACCAGTGCCGAAGCCGAGGCCGCAGAAAACACCGCCTTGCTCCAGGGCCTGACGCGGGACGTTACCGGGCTTGACCAGAGCGTGGCGCGCCTCGATGAGCTGGAGACCCGTCTGTCAGCCCAGGGCGAGGCCGTGGCCGCACTGACCAGGCGTGTGGAGACCCTGGCTGAAGCCGGGCCTGGTGCGGAGTTGCAACGTGAGTTGCTGGTACTGCGCTCGGAGATGGAAGAGCGGCAGAATTATAACCAGGAAGCGCTGCAATCGATTGATGCTTTCCGCCGACAGATCAACCGTACCATCGTTACCCTGAAGGAACAGATTGCCAACCTGCAGCAACAGCTAGCCCGTTCCTGATGAATTTTCTGGCGCATCTGTTTCTCGGGCCGCGTGATCCGGAACAGGCGCTGGGCAGTCTGCTGGGTGATTTTGTCCGCGGTCCTGTCGCCAAACTGGATCTGCCCGAGGGGGTGCGGCAGGGAATCTGGTTGCATCGGCGCATAGACAGTTTTACCGACGCGCACCCGCTGATTGCCATGAGTCGTACCCGGGTCAGTCCCGAGCGCCGACGCTACGCCGGCATCATGATCGACATGTTCTACGACCACCTGCTCGCCAGGCATTGGGACCGGTTTGCCGATCAGCCCATCGGCGACTTCACCGCCAGGATGTATCCCCTTCTGCGCGCCCAGCGTGCAGTCATACCGGTCAGTGCCTGGCCGGTCATAGATCACATGACCGAACATGACTGGCTGAGTAGCTACGCCCGCATGGCCTCCCTGCACCGGGCGCTGGACAATATCGCGCTGCGCCTCAGGCGAGCCAACCCCTTGCCTGGCTCAGCCAGTGAACTCGAGCACGACTATGCCGGGTTCGAGGCGGATTTTCTCGCATTCATGCCGCAGGTCATCGCGTTTGCCGGCTCGCAGGATCTGGTCCTCGGCGCCGCCGAGGCCGGTGCGGCAGGCGACAGCCCCAGCGCCTGAACCACCTGAGCCTGGGCCTCACGTGCCAGCTGGTTGCGGTTGTAGTTGGCGGAAGCCAGCAGTGGCAGAAAATGCAGATGCACGTCGATCGGAGCGCTGCCTAGCAGGCGTAGCAGGTGCCGGGAGAATTCGTCGTCGTCGACAAAGGGCGCCAGATCGTCGCGCCTGCCGTCCTGTCGATAGCCTATCGCGACCGGTTGTACCGCTGTGCCGGATTCGATCGCACAGCTCAACAGGCGGCCGTGGAACGCCCGAACCCGGTCGCCCGCGGTTGTCGTGCCCTCGGCAAAGATCACCAGGCTTTCGCCTTGCTGCAAGGCGTCACGCAGTTGATTATGCAGGGTGTCCCCGCCCGCGTTTCCTCGCTGGATGAAGCGGGTGCCGGCCGCGTTGGCCAGCCAGCCGATAATCGGCCAATGGCGAACCTCGGCCTTGGATAGAAAGTGGACCGGCGCCTGGGCGCCAATCACCACGATATCCAGCCAGGACACATGATTGCTGACCAGTAGCGCCGTCTCCACCGAGGGTGTCCCGTGTCGGTGTATGCGCAGGGGCAGGAGACCGATCAGGCCGCGCATCCAGAGGCTCGCCAGTTGGTTCCTGCGGTGCTGGCTCAAGCCGCGGGTGATGCCGGCCAGCACCGTGACGCCGGCAGTCAGCAGCAAGCCGACAACAAGCCAGGCAATGATCAGTGGGGTACGCCAGAGACGACGCCATACCGCCATCGCCTCACTCATCGGCCGGCCTCCGCCTGCACACCCGCCTTGAAGTGCTTTGCATAGCGTGGACACAGCTGCTCGCGGCGCAGCAGGATGAAGACATCGGCGACGTTGAACTCCGGATCCCAGCACGGCTCGCCACAGATCTTGGCCCCCAGGCGCATATAGGCCTTGAGCAGCGGTGGCATCTGCGCGGTCACGTTTTCCGGCAGATCGATTTCCGGCAGCGGCAGCCGGGGAATGGCGTTGAGCCATTCACGACTCAGGTAGCGTCCGCGCAGGCGCTGCATCACGGCCTGGGCCTGCAGGCCGCCATCGGCCATGCTGACGCTGGCGCAGCCCATCAGATAGTCGTAGCGGCGTTCGTTCATCAGCTGCGCCAGGCCCGACCACAGCACCGAAATGGTGGCGCCGTTGCGATAACGTGCATGGACGCAGGTGCGACCAATCTCCAGGATGCTGCCGCGTAGCTGCGGCAGGCCCACCAGCTGAAATTCGCCTTCGCTGTAGAAGCCGCCGGCCCGGCGGGCTGCCTGACTGTCGAGCAGACGCGTGGTGGCAACCACCTCGCCGCTGCGCAGGTCACGCACGATCAGGTGTTCGCAGTGGAGATCGAACGCATCCTGATCCAGGCCGCTGCCGATATCGGCCAGCTGGGCACCACACTCTTCACTGAACACCCGGTAACGCAGGGCCTGCGCCGCTTCGAGCATCTTCGGGTCCTGTACCAGCTCTACACTCAGGTGCTGGGCAGGGGACAATTCGGTGGCATACGCGGTATTGGACATCAGGCACCTCCGTCGGGTCAGCCTCGGGTTGTTTCCTGACCGAGGCTATGGCAGAGGCGTGTCAGTGATGTGAATGCCCTGTGGCGATTGCATGACAGCGTTTCGCCGGGTTGATGCAGGTCAGTGCCCGCAGGGAAGCCTTCATTTATAAAGACGGCACTTTTCCGCTTCGAGGTGCCAGACGTGAACACGACTGCCAGGGTTCTATTTGATAACGGGCCGCACAAGGTGCTGTGCTTTGACCAGCTGGTCACCGGTGACGGGGTGCAGTCCAATCAGTTTCTGATCATTGATCACAATGAGCATGCACTGCTGGATCCGGGCGGCGACCTGACGTACATGCCCCTTTCGCTGGCGGTCAGCCGCCACATCCCCCTGCGCGATCTGACCTACGTGTTTGCCTCCCACCAGGATCCGGACATCATCGCCTCGCTGGACAAGTGGTTCCTGCACACCCGTTGCCGGGTGGTGTGTTCCAAGCTCTGGGCGCGCTTTCTGCCACACCTGTCGGCGGGCTATCTGACCCGGGAGCAGGGCAGCAGTACGACCGACCGGATGATTGCGGTACCGGACAGGGGGCAGACCATTGCCCTGGGCGAAACGGTGATCAAGGTCCTGCCGGCGCATTTTCTGCATTCGGTCGGCAATCTGCAGTTCTTTGATCCGGTCAGCGGCATCCTGTTTTCCGGGGATATGGGCGCGTCCATGGTGGACGATGCCGAACCGGTCCAGGATTTCAGTGTCCATGTAGCGAGCATGGAGGGTTTTCATCGCCGTTACATGGCCGGCAACAAGGCCTGTCGGCTCTGGGCAAACATGATTCGCACCCTCAAGCCGGCGATGATCGTGCCGCAACACGGCCGCCCCTTCGTCGGGCCTGCTATGATCGAAGCGTTCCTGGACTGGATCAGCCAGTTGCAGTGCGGCCTTGATCTGCTCGAGCAGGATGACTATCGCATTCCCTGACAAGAGGCCATCAATGACGTTACCCATCTATCCCTGGCGACAGGACAATGCCTTCGAACTGGCGGTAGATGGGGAGCATTTTTTTCCGAAGATCCTGGACGCTATCGCACAGGCCCGCAGCACGATCTGCATCGAGTTGTACCTGGTCGAGTCGGGCAGGGCCACGGCCCTGACGGTGGAGGCGTTGGTGGCGGCTGCGCGCCGTGGGGTCCGGGTGCGTTGCCTGTTTGACGATGTGGGATCACACGATTTTGTCGAAGAGGAGCGAGAACGCCTGCGTCAGGGCGGGGTAGATCTGCGCTTCTACAACCCCCTGCGTCTGAAGCGTGGGCTGCGCAACTTCCATCGTGACCATCGCAAGATCCTGGTATTTGACGAGCGGCTGGCCATGACCGGTGGCTTTGGTCTTTCCGACCCCTTCTGCGTAGCTGATTCGAGCGGCGGTACGCTCTGGCATGATCAGATGCTTGCGGTCACCGGGCCGGTGGTCCAGGACTGGCAGGCGCTGTTCGATCAGGCGTGGTCGCGGGCCGATGGACCGCGGACCATGCGTCCGCGGCTGGGTCCTTCGGGCAGGCGGGCACTGTCTCCGCCGACCGGTTTTCACGGCTGGGCGCGAGTAGCCCGGCTGGACGCGCGCTTTACCAACGAGGTGCTCCTGGCGCTGCTTGCCCGGGCCCAGAATGCCGAGACCAGAGTCTGGCTCGCCACGCCCTATTTTCTCCCTGCCTGGCGGGTACGTCGCGCCCTCCAGCAGGCTGCCCGGCGGGGCGTCGATGTGCGCCTGCTGCTCTGTGGCCAGATCATGGACCATCCGCCCGTGCGCTATGCCGGGCAGCGTTATTATAGCCGGCTGCTCAAGGCCGGTATCCGGATTTTCGAATACCAGCCACGCTTCCTGCACCTAAAGGCGGCGCTGGTCGATGACTGGGTCTCGCTGGGCTCATGCAATTTCGATCACTGGTCCCTGCACTGGAACCTGGAGGCCAACCAGCATGTGCTTGATGCGGGGCTGACCGCAGCCGTGCAGACGACCTTCGAGCAGGATTTTGCCCGCAGCACGGAGTGGACACTGGAGGCCTGGCGGGATCTTTCCTTCATGCACCGACTGAAGATCCGCCTGTGGGGGCAGATCAACCGCTGGGTCACCATGTGGTTCAATATCCAGCGCTGATCTGATCCACAGGGCGGCCGCTTCAGGCAAATACCGGCTTGCGCTTCTCGATGAAGGCGCTCAGGGCCTCCCGGGCTTCGGGACCCTTGAGCAGCCGGGCAAAATGCTCGCCTTCGCGATCCATGACCTCGTCGGCTACCTGAGCCACGCCATGCTTCAACAGCTGCTTGCTCAGGCTGATTGAGCCCGGCGGCAGTTCGGCGATCCGCAAGGCCGCCGCGCGCGCAGCCGCGTGCACCGGCGCGCCGGCTGGCAGGGCGTGAGTGGCCAGGGCGATGTCGGCGGCCCGCTGC
>JAESUC010000022.1 GCA_016763285.1 Pseudomonas sp. | reverse complement strand
GATACGTAGCGAATGCTCATCAAGGCCCGCAGCTAAATGCTGCACACCGAGGCCGGATATACGACAGACAACCTGCTCTTGCCATCACAGACTGAAGGCCTTGCAATGAGGGAGGAGACCATATACGACAATCCCGGGGGGCGCAGCTGGGAGGGCCGAGTTCCACCTCGGCCAGGCGGCGCTTCAGCGAGCATAAACCCGTCGAGATGGAACTCGACAATCCCAGGGGGCGCAGCTGGGAGGGCCGAGTTCCACCTTGGCCGAGGGAGTTTCATTGAGCACAAACCCGTCGAGATTGAACTCGACAATCCCGGGGGGCGTCAGTTCGCCAGGCCGGGGATGGTCTGCAGTCGGGGCAGGTCCTGCGGCTCGTCCAGATCCCACAGAGTCGGGCCCAGCCACAGGCTCAGGCCGGCGTCATGCAAGCGTGTGCGGGTATCGCTGAGCACGTCAGCATGGCTCCAACGCATCCCGGTAAACGGGGCAGGGTGGGGAGCGCGCTGGCCGATCAATACGTAGCCACCGTCCTCGCTCGGGATAATGGCCACATCATGTTCGATCAGCGCCTGCTGCGCCGCGGTCAGGTGAGCGCAGTCGAGCAGGGGGCAATCCGTGCCGATCAGCAGCGCACCGCCGGAATGCTCAGCCAGCGCCCTGGCCATGCGCTCACCGAGATCATCACCCTTCTGCGTGCGCAGCGTGAGTTGGTGCTCCAGGGCCAGAGCCTGGAGCAGGGCATCCTGCGTATCCGGCGTGCAGTACAGCAACCGCTCGCCGGGCCAGTCGCGGGTTTGTTCAAGAGTGTGGCGAAGCAGCGTCTGATACAGCGCGCAGGCACCCTCGGGCCCAAGCGCGGGAATCAGACGCGTCTTCACCTGCCCCGGCACGGGGGCCTTGGCGAAGATGATCAGCGGGTATGTTGCGGCATTCATTGGCGACTCATTCACTGGATGGTCGGGCAGGATAGTACTTTTTTACCAGCTTGGCAGGGGAGACGCCGGCCCAGTACTGGAGGCGCAGCCACCACATCAACACAATGGTGCTCAGCACACCGCGGGTCTGCCAGCGCCGACTGGACGTGGTCAGCGGCTGGCGAATGCAGGCGGGCGGGGAGATGCGCTTGAGCCGTTTGCTGAGTTCGATGTCTTCCATCAACGGGATATCCGCATAGCCGCCTAGCCGGTTGAACAGGTCCCGCCGCACGAAAATGGCCTGGTCGCCGGTGCAGATACCGGTCAGGCGGGAGCGCTGATTCATCATCCAGGCGACCAGGCGCAAGGTGGGGGAAGAAGGGGCCAGTCGGACATCGAACCGGCCCCAGAGGTACTGAACACCAAGGTCAAAATGGATTCCCGCGTGCGCGGGAATGACGGTCCCCACCCCGACGTCATCCTCGCGAAGGCGGGGATCCATTGTTGGGTGCGGGTGGGCTGAGTGCTCTCGGTTGGGCTCCTTGGTCTGCTGCGCGTCCGTCTGGATTCCCGCCTGCGCGGGAATGACGGTACTTTTTGAGAGTGAGGAGACAGGAGAAAAAACTTCGCGCTCCCCGCCAACGTCATCCTCGCGAAGGCGGGGATCCATGCTTGGGTGCGGGTGGGCTGAATGCTCTCGGTGGGACTGCTTGGTCTGCTGCACGTCCGTCTGGATTCCCGCCTTCGCGGGAATGACGTAGGGGGGGGCGGGGCTGACGGTGGGAGGAGCGGGAATGACGGCCCTGATCATCCCCAAAAAACCCTCCGGCAACTGCGTATCGGCGTGCAGAAACAGCAGCACTTCCCCGGTAGCGGCCGCAGCGCCGGTATTCATCTGCCGCGCCCGGCCGGGGGGTGATGCGAGTACTTTATCCGCCAGTGGTGCGGCGAGGGTGGCGGTGTCGTCATCGCTGCCGCCGTCCACCACGATGATCTCCAGCTGGTCACGCAGGGCCTGCAACGGACCGAGCACCTGTGCGATGCCTTCGGCCTCGTTGCGTACCGGTATCACCACCGAGAGCCAGTGCATTCAGCTACCCAGGCGCCAATTGTGGAATTTGGCGACCCATTGCAGCAGCTTCTCCGGGGCGTGGGCGCGTTTCCATTCGCCGGCGGCAAACTTGTTGGCTTCGCTCATGGTCGGGTAGCTGTGAATGGTCCCCAGGATCTTGTTCAGGCCCAGCTTGTACTTCATCGCCAGCACATACTCGGCAAGCAGCTCCCCAGCGTGGGCGGCGACAATGGTGACGCCCAGAATCGCATCCTTGCCGGGTACGGTCAGTACCTTCACATAGCCTTCGGCGGCCTGATCGGCAATCGCGCGGTCCAGGTCGTCGATGCCGTAGCGCGTGACTTCGTATTCCACACCCTGCTCCCGCGCATCCTGTTCGGTCAGCCCCACGGAGGCGACTTCGGGATCGGTAAAGGTCACGCGGGGGATGACGCGGTAATCGACCTTGAAGCGCTTGAAAGTACCGAACAGAGCGTTTACTGCGGCGTACCAGGCCTGGTGGCCGGACACGTGGGTAAACTGGTACGGCCCGGTCACGTCACCGACGGCATAGATGTTCGGATAGCGTGTGGCCAGATATTCGTTGGTCTCCAGGGTGCCGTTGTCCCGCTTGACCAGCCCCAGCGTCTCGACGCCATAACCTTCGGTATTCGGCTTGCGGCCCACCGCGACGAGTACGGCGTCGAACGGAATCACGATCTCCTCATCGGTATCGAGGTTGCGGGCGATTAGCTGATCCTGGCCGTCCACTTTTTCGAAGCGCGCGGCCTCGTGCTGCAGACGCAGATCCACCCCTTCTTCGCGCAGGGAGTTCATCACGATCTCGGCGGCATCGGGATCCTCCTTCGACAGCAGCCGGTCACTGCGCTCCACCTGAATCACCTGGCTGCCCAGCCGCTGGAACGCCTGCGAGAGTTCGCAACCAATCGGGCCACCACCCAGGATCAGCAGCCGCCTGGGCTGTTCACGCAGGCCCCAGATGGTGTCGGAATTGTAGGCATTGGCCTGCTCCAGGCCCGGAATCGGCGGCATGAAGGGGCGGGCGCCGGCGGCGATGATGATATTGCGCGTGGTCAGGGTCTGGCCGTTGACTTCCACTTCCCAGGGGGACTTGATGGTCGCCGCGCCCTGATGCACTTCCACACCCAGATCGGTATAGCGCTCCACCGAATCGTGCGGCTCGATATCGCCAATCACGCGCTGGATACGGTCCATCACCCGCGCAAAGTTCACGCTGGCGCTGGCCTCGTTATAACCCAGAGCATGGGCCCGGTTGACCTCTGCAGCCAGCTTGGCCGAACGGATCAGGGCCTTGGAGGGTACGCAGCCGGTGTTCAGACAGTCGCCGCCCATGGCGTGCTTCTCGATCAGGCTGACGTTGGCCTTCACCGCCGCAGCAATGTAAGCACTGACCAGACCACCGCTACCGGCGCCGATCACCACCAGATTGCGATCAAACTGTTTGGGCTTGTTCCAGCCCTTGTACACCTGCCGCGCCTTGACCATGTCGACGATCTTGCGCGCGATCAGTGGGAACAGGCCAAGGAGAACAAAGGCACCGATCAGATCAGGGGAGAGAATGCCACCCAGGGACTCGAGCTCGCCCAGCTGGCGGCCGGCGTTCACGTAGACAAAGGTGCCCGGCAACATGCCGACCTGGCTGACCCACCAGAAGGTGCTCGCCTTGATCCGCGTCAGGCCCATGGCCAGGTTGATCACAAAGAACGGAAAGGCCGGCACCAGGCGCAGGGCAAAGAGGTAGAACGCGCCCTCACGCTCCATACCCTGATCGATCGACTTGAGTTTGCTGCCGAAACGCTTCTG
>JAESUC010000231.1 GCA_016763285.1 Pseudomonas sp. | reverse complement strand
TATCAGCTGCCGGCGCCCGAACTGGAGGCCTCTTCGGCAGAGTCCCTGCCGCTGTCCCTGCGGATCGGCACACCCCAGGCCGGATCCGTGCTGAGCAGCCCGCGCATGGTCGTCAATCCGCAAGGTAACGAGCTGAAAACCTACAAGGGCGCACGGTGGTCAGATCCGGTACCCGCACTGCTGCGTGAACACCTCGCCCGCGCCTTCGAGCAGCGCCAGCTGTTCAAGGCCGTGAGCACGGACGAGAATGCGTTTCGCGCGGATATCAACATGAGCAGTGATCTGCGACGCTTTCAGGTCATCTATCGGGATGCCCAGCCTTTTGCGGTTATCGAGCTCAATGCCCGGCTGATCGATCCGGTCAGCCGCGACATCCTCGCCGGAAAATTCTTCAAGGTCGAACAGGCCTTGCCAGCCTCTCAGGTACCGGGCGTGGTAGAAGGTTTCAAGCAGGCCTCGGATGAGCTCGCCAGCCAGGTCATTGACTGGACACGCAGTACGCTGGAGAACACCGCACCGCGTTAAGTCCCGGGATGTCCGTTCATGCCCCGGCCAGGTTGAACAGAGCCTGGAACAGGAGCACAACCAGGTAGCCGATCAGCACCGCTGCACCCAGCAGCCCGGCGCCCAGCCCCCAGACAAAGAGGCGACTGGTCGTTTCCGTCTCGCGCGGGCTGTCCAGATAGCGGTTGAGCAACTTCACGTTACGTTGATTGGCCTTCCAGGCGAAATCAAACAGATCGCCGACCAGCGGTATGGCACCGAAGATCGTATCGACCAGCACATTGAACGCCATCTTGAGTAACAGGACCTTGGGGGCGCCCATGCGCGCCGCCTCGGAGATCACCACGCTGGAGATCAGCGCCGTAATGGCATCGCCTACACCGGGGATCAGTCCAATGATCCCGTCCAGACCGAACCGGGCATTGAAGCCCGGCACCTTGATGGAGCTGTCCAGGAACCAGGCCAGCCTTTCCAGCTTCTTTCGGGTTTTGCTTTCGCCAGCGTTACGCATATAGGGTCTCCATTGCCTGCTTACATGGGACCAGAATATGCGCTACTCGTTCTGGAGCCTCAGATTATTCCCACTCGATTGTAGCTGGCGGCTTGCTGGAGATGTCGTAGGTTACCCGTGACACACCGGTAATCTCGTTGATGATGCGGTTGGACACCGTTTCCAGGAACTCGTAGGGCAGATGGGCCCAGCGCGCGGTCATGAAGTCGATGGTTTCCACGGCGCGCAGAGCGATCACCCACTCGTAGCGGCGGGCATCGCCCACCACGCCGACCGAACGCACCGGCAGGAAGACAGCGAAGGCCTGGCTGGTCTTCTGATACAGATCGGCACGACGCAGTTCCTCGATGAAGATGTGGTCGGCGCGGCGCAGAATGTCGGCGTACTCCTTACGCACCTCGGCGAGGATACGCACGCCCAGCCCCGGGCCCGGGAACGGGTGGCGGTAGACCATGTCGTAGGGCAGGCCCAGCTCCAGACCGATCTTGCGTACCTCGTCCTTGAACAGCTCGCGCAGGGGCTCGACCAGTTCAAAGGCCATGTCATCCGGCAGGCCACCAACGTTATGGTGCGACTTGATGACGTGGGCCTTGCCGTTCTTCGAACCGGCGGACTCGATCACGTCAGGATAGATGGTGCCCTGGGCCAGGTACTTCACACCCTGCAGCTTGGTGGCTTCCTCGTCGAACACCTCGATAAAGGTACGACCGATGATCTTGCGCTTTTCTTCCGGATCGGTGACACCGAGCAGACGGGAAAGAAACTTGTCCTCCGCGTTGACGCGGATCACCTTCACACCCATGTTTTCGGCGAACATCGCCATCACCTGCTCACCCTCGTGCAGGCGCAGCAGACCGTTATCCACGAACACGCAGGTCAACTGGTCACCGATGGCTTGATGCAACAAGGCAGCGACCACCGAGGAGTCCACCCCTCCGGACAGGCCGAGGAGCACGTTGTCCTTGCCCACCTGCTCGCGCACGTTGGCAATAGCGTCATCGACGATATTGGAGGGTGTCCACAATGCTTCACACGCACACAGTTCCAGAATGAAGCGCGACAGCATGCGCAACCCCTGACGGGTGTGGGTCACCTCCGGGTGGAACTGCAGACCGTAGAAATGCCGCTTCTCGTCGCCCATCGCCGCGATCGGGCAGCTGGGTGTACTGGCGAGGATATGAAAATCCGTGGGCAGTTCGATGACCTTGTCGCCGTGACTCATCCACACGTCGAGACTCATCAGGCCATCGGCATCGACGTGGTCTTCGATACCGGCCAGAAAATCACTCTTGCCAACGATATCGACCCGCGCGTAACCGAACTCGTGCTTGTCCGAGCCCTGCACCTTGCCACCGAGCTGCTCGGCCATGGTCTGCATGCCGTAGCAGATACCCAGTACCGGCACGCCCAGGTTGAAGACAATTTCCGGCGCCCGCGGCGAGCCCGGCAGCGGCACGGATTCCGGCCCACCAGCCAGAATAATGCCCTTGGGCGCGAAATCGCGGATTTCGCTCTCCTCCATGTCCCAGGCACGGATCTCGCAATACACACCGATCTCGCGCACGCGGCGGGCAATCAACTGGGTGTATTGAGAACCGAAGTCCAGAATCAGGATGCGGTGGGCATGAATATCTTGATGGACCATAGGGCAGGCTCTCTGAAAGACGTTACGCAAAACGCGCTGGGACATGTATTGCTTGTGTTCGGTTACGGACCGCCCTGCTGCGAGGCATGGCACCTGGCGCAGGCAGGACGATCAGACCATCGTTCGTTCAACCAACGCGGTAGTTGGGCGCTTCCTTGGTGATCTGTACATCGTGTACGTGGGATTCACTCATGCCCGCATTGGTGATGCGCACGAACTGGGGCTTGGTACGCATTTCCAGAATGGTGCTGCTGCCGGTGTAACCCATCGAGGCACGCAGCCCACCCATCAACTGATGGATGATTGCCGCCAGCGAGCCCTTGTAAGGCACGCGGCCTTCAATGCCCTCGGGTACCAGCTTTTCAGCGCCGGCACTGGAATCCTGGAAGTAGCGATCCGACGAGCCCTGGCTACCTGACATCGCGCCCATGGAGCCCATGCCGCGATAGGCCTTGTAGGAGCGGCCCTGGAACAGCTCGACCTCACCCGGCGCCTCTTCGGTACCAGCAAACATCGATCCCATCATGACCACCGAGGCGCCGGCAGCAATGGCCTTGGCCAGATCACCAGAGAAACGAATACCACCGTCGGCGATGACCGGAACGTCATGATCCTTCAGCGCGGTGGCCACATCGGCAATCGCGGAAATCTGCGGAACGCCAACACCGGCAACAATGCGCGTGGTGCAGATGGAGCCGGGGCCGATACCCACCTTGACTGCGTCGGCTCCCGCTTCGACCAGGGCCAGGGCAGCGTCGGCCGTAGCGATGTTGCCGCCAACCACCTGGATGTCCGGATAGTTTTCCTTGACCCAGCGTACGCGCTCGATCACGCCACGGGAGTGGCCATGGGCGGTATCCACCACTACGACGTCAACACCGGCCGCAGCCAGGGCAGCGATACGTTCCGGCGTCTCTACGCCAGTACCGACCGCGGCGCCGACCAGAAGACGACCCTGGTCATCCTTGGTCGCATTGGGATAGGCACGGGCCTTCTCGATGTCCTTGACGGTCATCATGCCCTTGAGGCGGAAAGCGTCATCGACAATCAGCACCTTCTCGATGCGATGACGGTGCAGCAGCTCGCGCACCGCGCCGGCGCTGACGCCCTCTTTGACGGTGACCAGTTGGTCCTTGCCGGTCATCACCTCGCGTACGCGGGCTCCCATACGTGTTTCGAAACGCACGTCCCGGGCGGTCACGATACCGACCAGATCACCGTTGGACAGCACCGGCACGCCGGAAATATTGTTTACCCGGGTCAGCTCGACCAGCTCGCCTACGGTGGCATCGGCGTCGATAGTGATCGGGTCCTTGACCACGCCGGACTCGAACTTCTTCACCTTGCGTACTTCGGCAGCCTGCTGCTCGACGGTCATGTTCTTGTGGATGATCCCCATGCCGCCTTCCTGGGCCATGGCAATGGCCAGACGGGCTTCAGTCACGGTATCCATGGCTGCGGACAGCAGGGGGATGTTGAGTTCGATGCGCCGGGTGAGCCGGGACTTGAGGCTGACGTCTTTCGGCATGACCTCGGAGTAACCGGGCACAAGCAGAACATCGTCGAAGGTTAGGGCTTCTTGGCTTACACGTAGCATAGCAGGGCTCCCGAGCGGGAAAATGGAAGCAGGGCATTATACCTGCCGTGCCCAGTGCGCTCAATGAGTATCGCAATGTCATTCAATTATTCTCTGCGAGGCGCCCGCACGCTAAGATGACACCATGAATGATGATGCCCTGTTCCAACGCCTGACCAAAGAACGCGACGTGCTCAGCGTCAGCCAGCTCAACGCCCGGGCACGCAGCCTGCTGGAAGACGTTTTCCCGCAGATCTGGGTCGAAGGCGAACTGTCCAACCTTGCCCGCCCCTCCTCCGGCCACCTGTATTTCAGTCTAAAGGACAGCAAGGCGCAGATTCGCTGCGCCTTCTTCCGCCAGCACGCCAGCCGTGTACGCATGGCCCTGAACGACGGATTGCAGGTACGCGTACGCGGCAGGGTCAGCCTGTACGAAGGGCGCGGCGATTATCAGCTGATCGTCGACAGCATGGAGTCCGCCGGTGACGGCGCATTGCGGCTGGCCTTCGACGCCCTGAAGGCGCGGCTGCTAGAAGAAGGCCTGTTTGCCACCGAGCGCAAGCGCGGCCTGCCCGCCCATCCCAAGCGGATCGGCGTGATTACCTCGCCCAGCGGCGCGGCAGTCAGGGACATCATCAGCGTATTTGGCAGACGCGCCCCGTTCATAGAGCTTGTAGTCATCCCCACTCCAGTGCAGGGACGCGAGGCCGCGCCTCAGATAGTACGCGCCCTGGCGCTGGCGGACCGCGCCGGCTTCGACGCGCTGATACTCACCCGGGGTGGCGGATCACTGGAAGATCTCTGGCCGTTCAACGAAGAAATCGTCGCCCGCGCTCTCGCCGCCTGCCAGACCCCGACCGTCAGCGCCGTGGGTCACGAGACCGACGTATCGATCTGCGACTTCATCGCCGACGTGCGCGCCCCTACGCCCTCGGCCGCAGCCGAACTGCTCAGCCCCGACCAGCAGGCCATGCTGCAACAGGTCGAGCGCGCCCACCGGCAACTCAGGCAATGCCTGCGCGACCGCCTCGCCCGCGAGCATCTGCGCCTGGACAACCTGCGCCGCCGCCTGCGTCACCCCGGCGAACGCCTGGCCCAGCAGGCCCAGCGCCTGGACGACCTGGAAATGCGCCTCAAGCGCGGCATGCGCCAGCATCTGAGCCAGGTCAGCCAGCGCAACGAACGTCTGCAGGCTCGCCTGCAGGCGCAGCATCCAGGCCGCCACCTTGCATTATTACGCCAACGCCTCGACCAGTTGGATCGACGCCTGCCCCGTGCTGTCACCCAGACCCTGCAGCAGCGCCGCCAACGAATGGAAAGTCTGGCCCAGACCCTCAACGTGGTCAGCCCACTGGCCACGCTCGGCCGCGGCTACAGCATCCTGTTTAACCCCCAGGGCAAACCACTGCGTAGCCATAGCGATGCCCGACCAGGGCAGCGTGTCGAAGCACAACTGAGCGACGGCCGCCTCGCCCTGCGCGTAGAGGAAGACCTCGCCGCACCCCACACCCTTTCACTTCTGGACTGACCCGTGACACTCCGGCGCCTGCTTGCATTACTGATATTCGCCACACTCGCCCTGCCCGCTCAGGCAGAAGGCTTCATCACCCGCCTGCTGAACAAGCCCGTGCCCGGCGGCGTTGCCGTGGTAACGCTACCGGAACAGGCCGATGCTCCCAGGGCCGAATACCGTGATCAACCGCTGCTGGTCATCCGCGAGGACGGTAAACGCTGGATCGCCATCGCCGGCATCCCGCTGACGGCAAAGCCCGGCACCGATCATATCGAGCTCGCGGACGGCCAGCGCCTGGCCTTCAACATCACCGACCGCAAGTACCCCGAGCAGCACATCAAGCTGACCAATCAGAAACATGTCACGCCCGATCCCGAGCATCTGAAACGCATCCAGCGTGAACTCGACGAACAGATCGCCGCCTACAGGACATTCAGCGC
>JAESUC010000230.1 GCA_016763285.1 Pseudomonas sp. | reverse complement strand
TCGAGTTGCAGGACGCGATCATCGTCGATGTGCAGTCGCACATGCCCAACTGCCAGGATCCCAACCTGTCACACTTTACCCACCTGGAGGATGTGTACTTTACCTATCGTAAGATCATCTGGACCCACGAGGTCTCCGGTACCTCCGGCTCCGATGACTGGCGCACGCCGATCTCTGCCTGAGTCTTGCCTGGCTGAGAGTCGAACATAAAAAAACCACCGTCGAGGCTGACCTGACGGTGGTTTTTTTTGGCTCGGCACTGCGCCGACCGGGATATCAGGGCTGTGTGGCAGCCAGGGTCATACGCGCGGGAGCGGGATAGGGCGTCAGGCGAATCTCTACCCGACGGTTCAGGTCGCGGCCGGTGGCCGTGGAGTTATCGGCCATGGGCTTGTCTTCCCCCATGGTGTGGAGGCTGAGTCGTTTGCTGCTGACGCCGCCGAGCATCAGAATACTGGCGACGGCCTGGGCCCGTTCCATGCTGAGGCGACGGTTGAGGTCGCGATCACCGTCGCTGCTGCTATGGCCGATCACTGCAAACTGGCTGCCGGTGTCATCCTTCAGTGCCTTGGCGACCTTGCCCAGCGGTGCCAGCCCGGAGGGCAGCAGCAAGGTCCGCTTGGGGTGGAAGGTACCGTCCACGGGTATGATCAGCTTGATCTGCTCGCCTTCACGCTGGATCTCATAACCCTGCTCCTTGGCCACCGCCGTCAGGCTGGCGATCCTCGGCTCTGCCCAGGGTGGGGGCGGCGCGACCACCACGGGGGCTGGCTTGGGGGTGGAGCATGCGGTCAGGACCGCGGAGAAGAGGACGGCGGAAACAGCGGTTAATATTTTCATAGTGCCCTGGAAGTCATACCTGAAATGTTATTGGTGGCGCCGCTAGGGTAGTAGCGTTACTCCTGCTAGGCTAGCACCAGTTGATCTTTTTGTGACCAGTTACTCCCAAGTATTTCACTTTATTAACGATTTCAAGGATCGCCGATGTCTTTCTCCCGAGCTTTACGGTCGCCATGGATTGCGGCATTGATGCTGGCCGGCCTCTCGGGTTGTGCCTGGTTGCCCCAGTCGGATACCACAGGAGCCCTGCGTGCCAGCGGCACACTGTATCTGACTGCCGAGGGTGGCAGGCTGGAAACCTGCGAGGGGGCGGTTTACCCGGTGCGCGTGGATGCATCCATGCGCGCCTTGTTCGAGCAGGTCGCCGCGCCCAATCAGACCCTCGCCTTTGTCGACTTGCGCGCAGACCTGTTGGCGGACAATACGCTGCGTCCGCACACGGTTCTGCGCATGGGCACCAGAGGGAACGGTTGTGCCGACACCCTGGCCAGACAAAGCCAGTGGATAGCCGTTGGAGAGCGACCTGAATGGCTGCTGCGGATTGCCGAGCGGGGTTTGCAGATGACCACCCTGGGAGATACATGGCAACCCGTGGTGACCGAACAGTTGCCCGAAGGCGCCCGCGGGTTCCGCTCCCTCGAGGGGGAGCCGGTGGAGCTGTGGTTGTATCCGCAGCCCTGTTTCACCGTGCTTGATGGTCACTACTACTCGCACCGTGCGCAATTGCTGACCGCCGGCCAGAGCTACGCCGGTTGCGCCTACCCGGGCCTGCTGGCGGCTGATCAGCCGCCGAGGTAGGCGCTGCGTACCTGCGGATCGCTCAACAGTGCCTCGCCGGTATCCTGGGTCACGATATGTCCGTGCTCCATGACATAGCCCCGGTCTGCCAGCTTCAATGCCTGGTTGGCGTTCTGCTCGACCAGGAAGATGGTGACACCCTGGGTGCGCAGCTGCTCGATGATCTCGAAAATCTGCTGGATGATAATCGGTGCCAGACCCAGGGAAGGCTCATCCAGCAGCAACAGCTTCGGCTTGCTCATCAAGGCACGCCCGATCGCCAGCATCTGCTGCTCGCCGCCTGACATGGTACCGGCGCGTTGCTGAAAACGTTCCTTAAGGCGCGGAAACAGGGTCAGTGTCGTATCCATCTGCTCCTGAAAGGCGTTCTTGTCGGTGAAAAACCCGCCCATGCTCAGGTTTTCCTCCACGGTCAGCCGGGAAAACACACGCCGCCCCTCGGGAACAATGGCAATGTCCTTGCGCATGATCTCTGCGGTCGTGAGGCCCACCAGCTCTTCACCGTTGTAGCGGATGCTGCCGGTGGTGGCCGTAGGATCGCCACACAGGGTCATCAGCAAGGTGGTCTTGCCGGCACCGTTGGCGCCGATCAGCGTGACAATCTCGCCCCGTTGCACCTCCAGGCTGACATTGTGCAGGGCCTGAATCTTGCCGTAGTGGGTCGATACATTCTTCATATACAACATGCAGATTAACCCTCAGGTTTCGCCAAGATAGGCC
This sequence comes from Pseudomonas sp., assembly GCA_016763285.1. GTDB lineage: Bacteria > Pseudomonadota > Gammaproteobacteria > Pseudomonadales > Pseudomonadaceae > Halopseudomonas. The sequence goes on along the minus strand of JAESUC010000230.1, from coordinate 982 downwards.
TTGATCACATCCGGATTCTGACGCACCTCTGCCGGCGTGCCCTGGGCCAGCGGACAGCCCTGGTTGATCACCACGATATGGTCGGAGATATCCATCACCAGCTTCATGTCATGTTCGATCAGCAGCACGGTGAGGCCATGATCGTCACGCAGCTCCGCAATCAGTTCCTTGAGATCCTCGGTTTCCCGTGGGTTGAGACCGGCTGCCGGCTCGTCGAGCATCAACAGACTGGGTTGGGTCACCATGCAGCGGGCGATTTCCAGGCGGCGTTGCTGACCGTAGGCCAGCGTGCTGGCCGTGCGGTTGGCAAATTCGTGCAGGTTCACCCGGTCGAGCCAGTAGGCGGCCCGCTCCAGGGCTTCCTTTTCGCTGCGGCGGTAGCCCGGCGTCTTGAACAGGCCGGCGAGCATGCTGGTGTTCATGTTCTGGTGCTGGGCCACCATCAGATTTTCGACCACGGTCATTTCTTTGAACAGGCGCACATGCTGGAAGGTCCGGATCATGCCCTTGCGGGCAACCTTGAAGCCCGGCAGGCCCTGGATTTCCTCGCCTCGGAAGACGATCTTGCCATCGCTAGGCTTGTAGAATCCGGTCAGGCAGTTGAACACCGTGGTCTTGCCCGCGCCATTGGGGCCGATCATCGAGACGATCTGTTTTTCATGTACCTGCAGGCCCACGCCGTTGACCGCCAGCAGGCCGCCAAAGCGCATGGTCAGCCCGGATACGTCGAGCAGGGGAGTCATCGCATTCATGTTCTGAGCTCCATGTGCGGACGTTTCATCGGTAACAGGCCCTGGGGTCGCCAGATCATCATCAGCACCATCATCAGGCCGAACAACAGCATGCGGTACTCGTTAAACTCACGCGCCAGCTCCGGCAGAATGGTCATGATGATAGCCGCCAGAATCACGCCAACCTGCGAACCCATCCCGCCGAGTACCACGATCGCGAGAATGATCGCCGACTCGATGAAGGTGAAGGA
>JAESUC010000229.1 GCA_016763285.1 Pseudomonas sp. | reverse complement strand
CGGCAAGGTAATCCAGTGCTTCATCGTGCAGGTCGTCTGCATCAAGAAATTCCTGCAGGCGCTCGAGTTGGTCGGCGAAGGACATGGGACACCTCATAGTGGATAATGCGTGCATTGTACGCGCGCCCCAGGCCTTTTGCCAAAGGCGCTGATCGCCGGGTGATATCCGGCACGGATACCGCTCGCGGTGCTGGTACAATGCCTGCCTTGGCGGGTCAGCGCCGTGTGACGAACGCCGCTCCAACTCGATACTTCAACCCAGGGAGCCCCATGCGCGAGCAAGCTCTGCAGCGACTCAAGGATATATTCGGCTACGCCGAGTTCCGCGGCCAGCAAGCCGACATCATTGATCAGGTGGCCACCGGTGGTGACGCCCTGGTCCTGATGCCGACTGGCGGGGGCAAGTCCCTGTGCTACCAGATCCCCGGTCTGCTGCGCGATGGCCTGGCTGTGATTGTCTCTCCGCTGATTGCATTGATGGACGATCAGGTGGCTACCCTCAACGAACTGGGTCTCAAGGCAGCCGCACTGAACTCCACACTGAGCGAGGATGATCAGCGCGAGATTGCCGGTCAGATGCGTCGCGGTGAGCTGGATTTCCTCTATCTGGCGCCCGAGCGTCTGCTCAAGCCCCGCACATTGCAGTTCCTGCAAACCCTGGATATCGCGCTGTTTGCGATCGATGAGGCGCACTGCGTGTCCCAATGGGGGCATGATTTCCGGCCCGAGTACCTGCAACTGGGCCAACTGGCCGAGCATTTTCCCCAGGTGCCGCGCATGGCGCTGACCGCGACGGCCGACGAGCGCACCCAGCAGGACATCAGCCAGCGATTGAAGCTGGAGCACGCGCCCTGTTTCATCTCCGGCTTCGACCGGCCCAATATCTTTTACCGCATCGTGCCCAAGGACAAGCCGCGGCAACAACTGCTCGGCCTGCTGGGCCGGCACAAGGGCAATGCCGGTATTGTCTATTGCCTGTCCCGACGCAAGGTCGATGATACGGCCCAGTGGCTCAGCGGTCAGGGCTGGCCTGCGCTGCCTTACCATGCGGGCCTGCCCGCCGAGCTGCGCGCGACCCATCAGAAGCGCTTTCTCAACGAAGAAGGCCTGATAATGGTCGCCACCATTGCCTTCGGCATGGGTATCGACAAGTCCAATGTGCGCTTCGTTGCCCATATGGATCTGCCAAAAAGTGTCGAGGCCTATTATCAGGAGACCGGCCGGGCAGGGCGCGATGGTCTTCCGGCCGATGCCTGGATGGCTTTCGGCCTGCAGGACGTGCTGATGCTCAACCAGATCATGGCCAACTCCGAAGGGGACGAGCGCCACAAGCGCATCGAACGTCACAAGCTCGATGCCATGCTCGGACTGTGCGAAATCACCACCTGTCGGCGGCAGATGCTGCTCGACTACTTTGGCGAAACCCTGGCCGAACCCTGTGGCTATTGTGACAATTGCGTCGAGCCGGCCGATACCTGGGATGGCAGCGAGGCGGCCCGTATGGCGCTTTCCAGTGCCTATCGCAGTGGCCAGCGTTACGGCGTGGGTCATCTGGTGGATATTCTGCTGGGCCGCGACAACGAGAAGATCCGCAGCGCCGGTCATCAGCACCTGTCCACCTATGGCATCGGCAAGCACCTGTCGGAGCAGGAATGGCGCTCGGTATTCCGCCAGTTGATTGCCCGTGGGCTGGCCGAGATCGATCTGGACGGCTATGGCAGCCTGCGGCTATCGGAAAGCTGCCGCGCATTGCTGCGCGGCGAAGAGAGTCTTGCGCTGCGCAAGGACGCCTCACGTACGGCGCCCCTGCCTTCGCGCTCCGGCGAAAAGGCCGTCATCGCCGAGGCCGACAAGCCCCTGTGGGAGGCGTTGCGCGCCCTGCGCAAGAAACTCGCCGAGGCTCATGGTGTCCCACCCTACGTGATATTTCCGGATTCGACGCTGGTCGACATGCTGCGTCAGCGCCCGGGTAATCTGCAGGACATGGCCCTGGTCAGTGGGATCGGTTCGCACAAACTGGAGCGCTACGGCGCCGATTTTCTGCAGGTGCTGGTAGGTGACGCCCCGGTCGCGGATACCGCAACTCAGGACGCCCAGGCCCTGGCCATCGCCGGCATGGGCCCGGAGCAGATCAGTCGGCAACTGAGCATTCCGGTCAAGCAGGTGTACATGCAGCTGGCCCAGGCGATCAGTATTGGCAAGCTGGCACTGCACCACGCGGTCGATCTGCCGCCAGGCCAGCTCGAGCGCATCCAGGATGCGTTTCTCAACGACGCAGAGGAGGATCTCCCCGGGGTACGAACGGTGGCCCGCGAACTGGAGGAGCCCGTGGAAGAGGGCGTGTTGCACTGCATCCGTGCTGCGCTGATCCATGAAATTGCCGGGGCCTGAATCAGGCCCTGTTCAGAACGTCTGGCCCAGTTTCATGTATAGCGCCCGCTCGCCTTCCTCGTTGGCACCCAGCCCGAAGAACAGGGGGCCGAGCACCGTGTCCAGCCCCAGCATCAGACTGCCTGCGGCCATGTAGCCGGTATCGAAGCCGTCATCTTCCTTGTTGTATACCCGGCCATATTCGAAGCTCGCACCCAGATAGACCGGCAGCCCCACGGGGACGAAGTTGCCGGGATTGAGCCGGCGGTAATACAGCAGACGGGCGAGGTTGTAGTTCTGCCCGGCCAGGCTGTTCTGACGGAAGCCGGAAAACTGACCGGGGCCGCCCAGCAGGAAACTGCTCTGCGCCACGCCGACTTCGCCATCGGTACGCCCCAGGGAGCCGCCAAACTGGAAACTGTTGGGCCCGGAGGCGAGGACCTTGTTCGCACGCAGCTCCAGTTGCTGATAGCGTTCATCGGCTCCCAGATCCGGGTCGGACTGGCGCCAGATCAAGCGAGCTTCATCACCGGCGCGGGGAAAATTCACGTTGTCCAGCGTGTCGCGATCAAGTTGCAGGGTGTAGAAGGCTTCCTCGAAACCGAACGACGGCAGGGCCGGGTCGCCCACGCGCACATCCGCTTCGCCGGTATAGCGGGAGATGCCAAAGCGGATCTCGCCATTGTTGGCAATCTGCCTGCCCAGATTGAAGCCCGCACCGTAGCGCGTCTGGCGGTAATCGGCGACCGGATCATTATCCAGTATCACCTCGACATTGCGTGCTTCGGCGTCCACAAAGGGGGCCACGAAATAGCGCGAGCCATAATCCAGCGGCTGGTAGAACTCGCTGTAGAATATCTGGTGCTGACCTATCTGCAGGCGTGACAGCCATTCGGCGCCCAACGGATTGACGCCGTTGACACGGAAACTGGCGCCGATATTGAACTGGCTGCCACCGTTGAAATCATCCGCCAGACTGAGGCCGAGGCGCAGGTAGTCGGTGCCGGTCTCTCGCCCACTGGTGCGCACCAGCAGGGTATTGATCTGCTCGCCATGGACGATCTCGTAATTGACCCGGCTGAAGTAGTCCGTGCCGTAGATCGTGCCCATGTCGGTTTCCAGGCGATCCAGGTTGAGCGGTTCGTTCAGGGGCTGGCGGATCATGCTGCGCACGACCTGATCTGCAACCTTGCCGCTGTTTTCTATCCGGATGGCGTGGATCACCGGCTGTCTGCTGGGGCGGATGTCACGCGGGTTGGCGGTCTCTTCGGTGCGCGGGTGGCCTGCTGCAAAAGCCTGGAGTTCGGGGCGGTCTGCCAGGCTCGCAGACCCGGCTTGTATCGCAAAAGCCGCCTCGTCGAAGCTGCTGAAACCCATGGCGCTGAGTTCCGGTTGGATCAGCAGGTCCTCCGGGCCCAGGGTGTCCAGCTGCTCCTGGGTGTTGGTACGGGTCAGCAGTGTGGTGGTCTGGTCCATCACATCGATGAGGGAGTTGAGTTGCTCGGCGGATTTCAGCGGGGTGCCGATATCGACAACGATCAGCCGGTCCACGCCCATGGCGCGTGCCACATCCACGGGGACGTTCTTGACCAGGACGCCATCAACCAGTAGCTGGCCATCGACCTTCACCGGGGCGAAGAAGCCAGGCAGGGCGATGCTGGCGCGAATGGCCAGGGGCAGATGACCCTGGTTGAAGATGACGGCTTCGCCGGTGGCGATGTTGGTGGCGACCGCACGGAACGGGATCGGCAGGCGGTCGAAGTCGTCGATGTCGTTGGTGTGGACCAGCAGGGTTTCCAGGACCAGACCCAGATTCTGCCCTTGCAGCAGTCCCAGGGGCAGGTTGAGCCGGCCCCGGTCAAAGCTCAGCCGGTGCTTGACGAGAAAGTCGCGGTCGTCCTGTTTGCGCCGGAACGGGATGTCCTCGCGCAGCGGATCGTCGCCCAGGGTGGTCTGCCAATCCAGTTCCAGGGCAATCTGCTCGATCTCCGCCGCGCTGTATCCGGCCGCGTACAGTCCGCCGATCACCGCACCCATGCTGGTACCGGCGATGGCATGGATCGGGATATTGCGTGCCTCGAGCTCCTTGAGCACACCGATGTGGGCCAGCCCCCGGGCGCCGCCGCCGGACAGTACCAGGCCGGTACGCAGCTCCTGCGCAGCGACGAAGGGTGTGACGACAAGCAGCACAAGCAAGCAGAGGCGTTTGAACATGAGAATGACCTGAATTCGAGCCGGACCTGACCGCGGATATTGTATACGAGGCCCGGAACAAATAGGTGTCTGTCTGGCGGCAGGGTGGTGGCGCTGTCACGCAACGGTCACCTGTCTGTCATCAGTCTGCAAGCGCAGGCCCTCAGGCTGCAATGGCATGCCAGGGAGACAGCACAATGAGCCAGGCCGAAACCGTCTTGCCGGACTTCAAGCACAAGGTACGTACCCTTTGGATTTCCGACCTGCACCTGGGCACCCGGGGATGCCAGGCCGACAAACTCACTCAGTTCCTCAAGAATCATGAGTGCGAGCAGCTCTATCTGGTAGGCGACATCATCGATGGTTGGCGCCTACGCAGTGGCATCTACTGGCCCCAGGCCCATACCAATGTGCTGCGCCGCGTTCTCACCATGAGCAAGCGGGGCACGCGGGTCACCTATATCACCGGCAACCACGACGAGTTCCTGCGCCGTTACACCAGTCTGGTGTTGGGCAACATCCACCTGGTTGACGAGGCCGAGCATCAGACGCTGGATGGTCGCAGGCTGCTGATCACCCACGGCGACCAGTTCGATGTGATCACCCGCTGTCATCGCTGGCTGGCCTTTCTGGGCGACCATGCCTATGAATTCACCCTGGTGCTCAATCGCTGGCTGAACTTCTGGCGCAGCCGCTTCGGGCTGGGGTACTGGTCGCTATCGGCCTACCTCAAGCATCGGGTCAAGAGCGCCGTCAGTTTTATCAGTGACTACGAGCAGGCGCTGGCCCATGAGTGCAACAGACGGGGCTTTCACGGGGTGGTCTGCGGCCATATTCACCACGCGGAAATCCGCCAGGTCAATGGTATCGACTATCACAACTGCGGTGACTGGGTGGAATCCTGCACTGCGCTGATCGAGCATCTGGATGGACGCATCGAACTCTATCAGTGGGCCCCCGAGCATGCCGAGGCCCCGGAACTCGATGCGGTGCCGCTGACCGGGCAGGGGGTCAGATGATGACCTTGTCCCTGAGCTTGCGTGCAGCCAGCTCCAGTGACTTGATGATCTGTTCCTTGTCGTAGTTGCGTATGCCGCTGGTATCCAGGTACATGGAGAAGCCCGGCATCTCGTGCTCGACGAAGGATGGCGCGGCCCCGAGATCGCGGCGCAGACCGACGATCTGGTAGATCTGTACCGGCCGGGAGAAGCCCTTGACCGCGATCTGGCCCTTGTCGCGGCACATGATCAGGTCCTTGACCAGCGAATAGGTCTCGTGGGGAATCAGGATCTCGCCCGCTTCAGCCGCATTCTCCAGTCGGCTTGCCAGGTTCACCTCGCGGCCGATAATGGTGTAGTCCATACGCGTATTGGCGCCGAAGTTGCCGACCGTGCAATAGCCTGTACTCAAACCCATGCGTATTTCCAGTGGCCGGGTTATCCCCTTGCTACGCCATTGCTGGCGCAACACCTTCATGTGCTTGCGCATCGCAATGGCCATGGATACTGCGGCCTCTGCATCCTGCTTGGCGCCCTGGCTGACCGGATCGCCAAAGAAAATCATCACGCAGTCGCCAATGAACTTGTCTATGGTCCCGCCATACTGCAAGGCAATACGCGACATTTCATTGAGGTAGTTGTTGAGCAGGTCGGTAAGGGCCTCTGCCTCCATTTCCTCGGCCAGTTCGGTAAAACCGCGGATATCCGAGAAAAAGACGGTCAATTTCTTGCGCCGGGTTTCCAGCTGCACGCTCTGCTTGCCGGTGAAGATGGATTCCCAGACCTGGGGCGAGAGGTATTTGGACAGACTGGTGGCCAGTCTGGCGGTCTTTTCCTGCTCCGCGCTGATCACCTTTTGTGCCTGCGCCAGGGTCCGCCCCTGCCGATAGACGAACGCAGCCATGATCAGGGTAAAGGCGGCACCACTGAGCAGGCTGCTGAAAGCCACCAGCGTGGACGTCTCGGGGATGATCTGTGCACTGGTGACGGCGCTGCTCGCGATCACGCCAAGCAGCACCAGCAGCCATCCAGTGAGCATGAACACGGGGCCGCCGATGATGATGCTGGAGAAGCTGATCAGCAGCACGAATACCAGACTGGGTACCACGCTGAAGGCACACAGAGTAATGAATATGCCGGTGTTGAAGCCGTCAATGCCCAGCAAGGCGAGCCTGCTGTGAAAGGGCTGCAGGTTTCTGATATGGGCAATCAGCAGGCGGACCAGATGAGGGTAGAGCAGGGCGTAGATAACGACGGTCACGTTGACCAGATTGAAACCCTGTTCCAGCGCTATCGCGCCGAAGGTAACTGCAACGCACAGGTAGGCAATGACTCTGGAGTGAAACCCCTCCAGAGGTGGCTTGACCGGTTGGACACGGCTATTGAAGATCATGGTCAGCTTTTCCCTGACACGCAAAATGGCCCGCTGAAGGATTGTTTTTCTGGGTCGCCTTCACGCTGCGCACGGGCAGACAAAAGCGCCCTCTCAGTCGGGGCTGTCTTGGAAGGGATCATAATATGCATCAGCGCCCAGGGGAACCGGAAAGAGGGTCCCCCGGACGCTTTTCAGCAGGCAGCCGGGACAGGCCGTGGGGCCTGTAGCCTTCAGGCGGCGTCGGCGTCCTTGCCTACCGCCTTGTAGATGGACTGGCGGGGTTTGGCAAATACGCGGCGCAGCATGGGCTCGAAGAAGCTCAATGGCTCGGACTGGTAATCCGGGTCGAAGGCAGTGGCATCGTATTTGGCGCAGAATTCAGCGGTACGCTGATATAGCGGGTGGTCCTTGAACTGATCGCGCAAATGCCGATCCATGCCCAGGTGGTGAAAAAAGTAGTAGCCCTGGAAGACCCCGTGCTTCTCCACCATCCAGAGGTTTTCCTCCGAGACAAAGGGCTTGAGAATCGCCGCCGCAATATCCGGGTGGTTGTAGGAGCCCAGGGTGTCGCCAATATCGTGCAGCAGGGCGCACACGACGTATTCCTCGTCCCGGCCATCACGATGGGCTCGGGTGGCCGTCTGCAGCGAATGCTCGAGCCGATCAATGGGAAATCCGCCGTAGTCTCCGTCCAGCAGCTTGAGGTGAGTCAGGACGCGGTCGGGCAGGCCGGTAGAGAAGGCCTTGAAGTGGCTCGAGATCAGTTGCCAGTCTTCGGCCGTACCTTCCTGCATGGCTTTGAAACCTGCACGTTGCTCGTTCATCGGTTGTCTCCTTCTTTTTGTACTGCCGGCAGTATAAGCCAGCAGGTGCCCTGCAGACTGTCGCGACCCTTACAGTCGCCGTGCTCAGAAACGAATGCGGCCGGTCAGGGCGTCCCTGAGCATGACCCAGTCGCCCATGAAGCTGTAGAGCGGGTACTTGAACGTCGCCGGACGATTCTTCTCGAAAAAGAAATGTCCCACCCAGGCAAACCCGTAACCGGCCAGCGGAAGCGCGATCAACAGCAACCACTTCTGCGTCAGCAGTGCCCAAAGCAGAATCGCCAGCACCAGCAGACTGCCGATATAGTGCAGTCTGCGGCTGGTATCGTTGGCATGCTCGCTCAGATAGAAGGGATAGAATTCAGCAAAGGATGTGAACTCTTTCTCGGCCGCCGGGCTGGCGGAATCTGTTTGGGCCATGCTGCACCTCCGATGAATAGGGTATTCTCTGACTATAGAACAGCCAATGGAGACCGCCCTATGACTGCACGTGCCAAAGCCATGCTTCCCGTTACCCCGCCTGTTGCCCCATGACCCGCCTTCACTTCGCCGCCTGTGCCGGCGAGCCGCACCGCAGCCTGAGGTGGGCCCTGCATGACGCAGCTTGAGCGAACCACGTCATCCAGTTGGGCGCTGGCGATTGTCCAGGCCCTGGAACTCGAAGGTCTCAGCGGTCCTGATCTGTTCGCGGAGCTGGGCATGGATTACGCCGTGCTCGGTGACCCCGATGCGCGCATAGCCCAGGACCAGATGACCCGGCTGTGGGAGCGGGCGGTGGCCCTTTCGGGCAATCCTTCCATCGGGTTGAACATGGCCCGGGTCATCCGCCCCGGGCACTTCAACGTGGTCGGTTTTGCCCTGCTGTCCAGCGTCAATCTGCGCGAGGGACTGGCCCGCCTGGTGCGTTACCAGCGCATTATCGGTGAAGCCTCGGACATGACCCTGCAGCAGAGTCCGGACAGTTACACCATGGAGCTGCATATCCACGGCGACCGGGTCCCGGCGCCCCGGCAGAGCCACGATGCCGCGCTGGCCTATATGCTGGGCTTTTTCCGCTGGATGAGCGGTGAAAACATCCTGCCGCTGCAGGTGACCTTTGCTTACGAGCAGCCGGCTGATATCAGCGCCCATGAGGCGCTTTTCCAGTGCCCGATGGTGTTTGGCGCACGCTGTTACAGCATGGGTTTTGCCCGCGATATCATGGATGCCAGACTGGCCTCGGGCAATGCGACGCTGGCACAGATGCATGATCAGTTTGCCGGCGATTACCTGGCCCGTTTCGAGCAGACGCGGGTTACCCATCAGGCGCGCCAGGTGTTATGCCGGCTGCTGCCCCAGGGCGAGCCCAAGCGCCAGACGGTGGCCAGTGCCCTGAGCATGAGCACGCGCACGCTGCAGCGCCGTCTGCAGGAAGAGCACACCAGCTTTCAGCAACTGCTCGACGAGACCCGGCGTGAGCTGGCCATGCAGCTGCTGCGCCAGCGCCGTCTGACCCTGCTCGAGGTGGCCTACCTGCTGGGCTTTGCCGATCCGAGCAATTTTTTCCGGGCCTTCAAGCGCTGGTTCGGTATGCCGCCGGGGCAGTACCGGGAGCAGCAGCTGGATAAGAAGAGCCCTGACGCCGACCATACCGGAGACCCTGTCTGATGGATGCACTGACCGCCTTGCACGAACGGGTTTCGGTAACCCGGCTGGCCGAGCCCGCGCCCTCGCAAACCCAGCGTGAGGCCCTGTTCCGCGCCGCACTGCGCGCGCCGGACCACGCCTGGTTGCGTCCGTGGCGCTTTCTGGTCATTGAAGGGGATGATCGGCGGCGGCTGGGTGAGCTGTTTGCCCAGGCAAGCCTGGCCGATTCACCCGGCTTGTCCGAAGAGGCACTGGAGCGCATGCGCCGGAAGCCCGAGCGGGCGCCGCTGTTGATCGTCGCGGTATCCACGCATCATCAGCACCCCAAGGTGCCCCCGGGTGAGCAGGACATGTCCTGCGCGGTGGCCGTCGGTAATATGCTGCTGGCGGCCCATGCCATGGGGGTTGGCGCGGTCTGGCGAACGGGTTCGATGGCATCCCATCCGGTGGTCCGTCGAGGTCTGGGCCTGGCGGAGAGCGAACAGGTGGTTGCCTACCTGTACCTGGGGCAGCCAGTGGGTCCGCTGAAAGCGCTGCCCGAGCTGCGCCCGGAGGACTTCTTTCAGAGCTGGCCGAAGGACTGAGCGGGCAGAATGAGGCTGGCTTTCAGGCCGCCGAGTTCACTGCGTGCGAAGGTCAGCGTGCCCCCATGCATGGCGATCGCGCGCCGGGCGATGGTCAGTCCGAGCCCATGACCGCTGTCTTCAGTCTGACCGGGCAGCCGCAGGAAAGGCTCGCCCAGACGGTCCAGCCAGCTGTCGTCGACCCCGGGGCCGGCGTCCTCGATAGCAATCTCACAAGTGCCGCCTGGCGCAGCAGGGGGTGTCTCCGCGGGCCCCGTCAGTGTGACCCGGACCACGCCCGCGTCGGGCGAAAACCGCACGGCATTGCGTAGCAGGTTGTCCAGGGCGCTGCCCAGTTGGTCGTGCCAGCCCACGAGCTTGCAGTGGGTGGCCCCTCTGAGCTCGATCCGTTGGTGCTCGGCAAGAAAGCGGCTGTCTTCGATGCAGGACGCCACCAGTGGGTCCAGGGCAAACTGCTCGGCCGGCTGGTCATGGGAGTCGAGCCGGCTCAGGGTCAGGATATCCTCGATCAGTGCGTCCAGCCGGCTGCACTCGCGATCAAGGCGCAACCAAAGAGGGTCGTTCTCACTGAGGCTCTTGCGATTCCCCAGGGCGAGCCCGACACGCAGGCGTGCCAGGGGGGAGCGCAGTTCATGGGAAATATCACGCATGAGCTGGCGCTGGCTGTCCAGCAGGCTCTGCACCCGCTCGCCCATCTGCGTGAAATGCCGTGCAAGTTCGCCGATTTCATCGCGCCGCTGACCGATGCGGATCAGCTTGTCGGCCTCGAACCGGCCCTGGGCCAGGGATTGGGCGGCCAGTCCGAGCTGACGCAGCGGGGCGGTGAGGTAGCGGCTGAGCAACAGGCTGATGATCGCCAGCAGCGTCATGGCCATCGCGATGTTGGCGATCAGCGCCAGGGGAGTGCGCTGCCAGCGAAACAGCTCCGGAGCCGGTACGAACAGGCTCAGGTGATAATCGGCCTGGGTCGAGGACCACGACAACTGGAACATGCGGCCGTGGCGCGTCGTGCGCGACGGACTGTCGGCCGGTGGTGGCTGGGCAAAACGCGGCAGCTGGGGCAGGGTGCCGGTGAGCAGAGGCTGGCCATCGCCGCTGTAGAGTTGGGCGCGCAACCTATTGGTTTCACGCTGGGCCATCAGCCAGGCCTGGGCCTCGGCGGGCCCCTGGCTCTCGTACAGGGAGGTCAGTTCCTCGGCAAAATCCTTGAGTTGCGGATGGAACTGCAGCAGGAGCCAGTCCTGCTGCAGCATGCGGCTGACCAGAAAGCCGGAGCCCCCCACCAGAAGGGTGGCGAGCCAGAGTACGGCGAAGACCTTCCAGAACAGTCGCACGGCGATCAGCGATTACTGTGGCCGTGGTCGCCGCGCGCGTGGTCGGCGTGACGCTTGATCATCTGCTCCCGACGCTGCTCACGCATGGCGTCCATCTTTGCCTGCTGCTCGGCGTCCAGCAGCTTGCGGACCTCTTCACGATGGGCCTGGCGCATGTCGCGGGAACGTTCCGCGTAGCCTTTGTTGAGCTTGCCGATCTGTTCCTGTTGTTGCGCGGTGAGGCCCAGCTCCTGTGTCATGCGTTCCATGTGGCGCTCGTGCATGCCCTCGTGATCGGAATGTGCGCCGGCGAAGGCCGCAGCAGACAGGCTGGTAGTGAGCGCCAGGGCGCAGGCTAGCAGTGTATGTTTCATGGGATAGCTCCTGATCGTGGGTGGCCCGGGTTCAGGCCATGGATCCTATTCTGGCAGCGACTGCGTCAAGCGGGGCACAGGCTGGGTAAAGGCTGTGTAAAGATCAGCGGGTTTCGCTCAGCTACTGTACAGATAGCCGCGCCCGCGCAGCACCTGGATGCGTGGCCTGCCATCGGCATGCGGGCCGAGCTTGCGGCGCAGATTGCTCAGGTGCATGTCCAGGCTCCGGTCATAGGGGCCCAGCGGCTTGCCCAGCGCCTGGCGTGACAGGGTCTGCCGGTCAACCAGTTGCCCGGGACGCTCCAGAAGCAGGCGCAGCAGCAGGGCCTCGCTCTGGGTCAGCGGTAGGCTCTCCTCTTCCCGCCAGGCCATCAGGCTGGCAGCGTCGATCCGCACATCGCCGACCTGCAGCATGCTCCCGCCCGACGGTGGCTGGCTGCGACGCAGCAGGGCGCGCAGTCGGGCGACCAGCTCACGGGGGTCGCAGGGTTTGGCCAGGTAATCGTCGGCACCGAGCTCCAGGCCGAGGATGCGGTCGACCGGTTCGCCTCTGGCACTGAGCATCAACAGTGGCGTGTTGCAGCGCTGACGCAAGGTGCGCAGCACCTCCAGGCCATTCATTCCGGGCAGCATCACATCCAGGATGATCACCTGAAAATGCCCGCTGGTAGCCAGTTCCAGTCCGCTGGCACCGTCATGGGCGCAGCTCAGCACGAAACCCTCGGTGGCAAGCCAGTCAGTCAGCAGGGCACAGAGTTCCTGGTCATCATCAATGATCAGAATCGCGTGATCGGTCAATTGATCCACTCGTTGCGCTTGCGTTTGCTGCTGCGAGCCAGCACAAAGCCGATCAGCAGGCTGACCAGAACGGTGCCGCCACCGATCATGAACCATTGCTGGCGCTGCCTCTCCAGCAGGGCCCTGGCCCGCACGTCGTTCTCGATCTGCCGGTTCTGCAGTTCCTGATTGGTTTCACGCAGGCGTTGCAGCTCCTGGGTATCGACACTACCGGCCAGGCGCTGGGCAAGGTCCTGACGCTCCGCTTCGACACGGGCCAGTTCGGCCTGCAGTGTGCCCACATCGGTCTGCTCCTGCGCAGCAGGGGCGATTGCCGGCTCGCTGTCAGTCGTCGCTGGCTGCTGGGCAAGCACCGTAGCAGGCAATGCCAGGCAGCCAGCCAGGATCAGCGAATGCAATGTCTTGGTCATGGAAGCTCCTGGCTCAGGCTGGCAGAACGGGTTTGAAAGGCTTTATGGTCACCTCGGCGTATACGCCGGCCGCCACATAGGGATCATCTGCCGCCCACGCCTGCGCCGCGTCGGCCGATGGGAATTCGGCAATGATCAGGCTGCCGGTAAAGCCCGCAGGCCCCGGATCTACCGTCTCGATCGCCGGATGCGGTCCGGCAACCAGCAGCCGGCCCGCGTCCTGCAGGGCATGGAGGCGTGCCAGGTGGTCGGGTCGGGCAGCAAGACGTGCCTGCAGTGAATCGGGAACGTCGGTGGCCATAATGGCAAAATACATGGTAAAGCCTCGATCCGAATCGGTGAAAGGGATGGCCGTAACTTATGCCATCGGGTTAGGTGTTGTCAGCGTTTGGCCTGCATAATAATGAAATTACGCCGTATCTGTCCCTGATTAACCGCCCGGAGCCGCTATTGATAGCCGATCTTCACATGCACAGCACCGCCTCTGACGGTCTGCTTGATCCCCTCGAGTTGATGACCGAGGCGGCATCGGCCGGTGTCTCGCTGGTGGCGCTGACTGACCATGACTGTCTCGATGGGCTGCCCGCAGCGGCCCAGGCTGCGTCCGAGCTGGGTATGCACTGGGTCAGCGGTGTCGAGCTCTCGGCCCAGTGGCAGGGGCACACGCTGCATGTGCTGGGCTACGGTTTTGATCCCCAGGCGCCGGCCTTGATGGATTCCATCGAGGCGGTCAAGCACGGACGCTGGCAGCGGGCCGAGCAGATTGCCCGCAAGCTGGATGGCAAGCGCATGCCCGGTGGTCTGGAAGGTGCCATGGCGGCTCAGATTGCCGCTGGCGGGGACCCGAACAGCCCGCCGGCACGACCGCATTTTGCCGACTGGATGGTGCAGGCCGGATTCGTCCGCGACCGGGCCGAGGCCTTCCGCAAATGGCTGGGGGCCGGCAAGCTGGGCGACATCAAGCAGCACTGGCCCGAGCTGGCCGAAGCAGTAGCCCAGATCCGCGGTGCAGGTGGCATGGCGGTCATGGCCCATCCCTGGCATTACGGTTTCACCCGCTCGCGATTGCGGCGTGCACTGAAGGATTTTGCCCAGGCTGGCGGCCGCGGGATAGAAGTGGTCAACGGTCAGCAGGCGGTCGAGCAGGTGGCGTACCTGGGCAAGCTGTCGGAAGAGTTCGGCTTTCTGGCCAGTTGCGGCAGCGACTTTCATACCCCCGAATCCCCCTGGACCGCGCTGGGCCGGATGACCGCCTTGCCACCCCAATGCACGCCAGTGTGGGACGACCCGGTGTTTTCTCGCTAAACTGCGCTAAACCACGAAGGGGACCATCGCGTGAGCCAGTATTTTCATATCCATCCGGACAACCCCCAGTCGCGTCTGATCCGACAGGCAGCGGAAATCATCCGCAATGGCGGTGTTGTCGCCTATCCGACCGACTCGGCCTACGCCCTGGGCTGCCACCTGGGTGACAAGGACGCGCTGGAGCGAATCCGCAGGCTGCGACAGCTGGATGACAAGCACAACTTCACCCTGATCTGCCGGGACCTGTCAGAGCTTGGTGTCTATGCCAAGGTCGACAATCAGACCTTTCGTCTGCTCAAGGCCAGCACGCCAGGGCCCTACACTTTCATTCTGCATGCCACCAACGAGGTGCCCCGGCGCCTGTTGCATCCCAAGCGCCGCACCATCGGCTTGCGCATCCCCGACCATGCCATCACCCAGGCGCTGCTTGAAGCCCTTGGCGAGCCGATGATGAGCGTGACGTTGATGCTGCCGGATGATGATCTGCCCTTGACCGACCCCGAGATGATTCGCGACCGCCTGGGCAAGCTGCTGGACCTGATCATTGATGGCGGGGCCTGCAACATCGAACCGACCACGGTTGTCAGCCTGCTCGAGGGCGAGCCGGAAGTGCGCCGCGTGGGGCTGGGCGACCCCGCGCCCTTTGGCGGCGCTCCCGAGCAATGATAATGTCCCTGATGTGCGTATAATTGCGCCCAGTCAGTCACCCCCATCCATCACACAGTATTCCAGGAGTCCTCATTGAGTTCCGTTGATTCACAGCGTCGGGTTTTATCAGGCATGCGCCCCACGGGCCGCCTGCACCTGGGTCACTACCACGGCGTATTGAAAAACTGGGTCCGTCTGCAGCACGAGTACGAGTGTTTCTTCTTCGCTGCCGACTGGCATGCCCTGACAACGCACTACGAGACTCCGCAGGACATCGAGCAGAACGTCTGGGACATGCTTATCGACTGGCTGGCCGCAGGCGTGAGCGGCGGTTCCTCGACCCTGTTCATCCAGTCGCAGGTACCCGAGCACGCGGAGCTGCATCTGCTGCTGTCGATGGTGACACCGGTCAGCTGGCTGGAGCGTGTACCCACCTACAAGGACCAGCAGGAAAAGCTCAAGGATCTGGATCTGGCCACCTATGGCTTCCTTGGCTATCCGTTGCTGCAAAGTGCCGACATCCTGATGTATCGCGCGGGTCTGGTGCCGGTGGGGGCCGATCAGGTGGCCCACGTGGAAATCACCCGTGAAGTGGCCCGTCGCTTCAACCATCTGTACGGCAAGGAGCCGGGGTTCGAGGAGAAGGCTGAAGCGGCTGTGCACAAGATGGGCAAGAAAACCGCCAAGCTGTACAGCAAGTTGCGCAAGGCATATCAGGAGCAGGGCGATGCGGAGGCGCTGGAAACCGCCCGCGCGCTGCTCAAGGAACAGCAGAACATTACCCTGAGCGACAAGGAGCGCCTGTTCGGCTACCTCGAGGGCGGCGGCAAGGTGATTCTGCCCGAACCCCAGGCGTTGCTTACGCCGGACTCCAAGATGCCTGGCCTCGATGGCCAGAAGATGTCCAAGTCCTACGGCAATACAATCACCCTGCGCGATACCAGCGACGAGGTCGACACCAAGGTCCGGCGCATGCCCACGGATCCGGCCCGCGTGCGTCGCACCGATCCGGGTGAGCCGACCAAATGCCCGGTATTCCAGTTGCATCAGGTCTATACCGACTCTGCCACCCACGAGTGGGTCAAGGAAGGGTGTCGCAGCGCCGGCATCGGTTGCCTGGAGTGCAAGAAGCCGGTGATAGATGCCATCGTTACCGAGCTGGCCCCTATCCAGGAGCGCGCCAGCGACTTCGAGTCCAATCCGGACGCGGTGCGCATGATCCTCAACGAGGGGACCGAGCGCGCCCGTGAAGCGGCCCGCGATACCCTGGTCGAAGTGCGACAGGCCATGGGCCTGCAGTACCGCGAGTAAGCCATGACCAGCGACGAGCAGGAACCGCAGCCGGGCCACGTCAGTGTGACGCCCCAGGTGGCTGCGAGCCTGCCGCCGCAGCTGGTGGCCGGTCGGCAGCAGGAAATGCCCTTTGCCATGGTGCATGGCAAGGCCGTGACCGAAATGCCGCAGGATCTGTATATCCCGCCTGAAGCGCTGGAAGTTTTTCTGGAAGCCTTCGAGGGCCCCCTCGATCTGTTGCTCTATCTCATCCGCCGCCAGAATATCGACATTCTCGAGATTCCCGTGGCGGAAATCACCAAGCAGTATATGGGCTATGTGGAGCTGATGAAGGTCGTGCGCCTGGAGCTGGCCGCCGAGTACCTGGTGATGGCCGCCATGCTGGCCGAGATCAAGTCGCGCATGTTGCTTCCGCGCCAGGCCGAAGACGAGGACGAGGAGCACGATCCCCGCGCCGAACTGATTCGCCGGCTGCAGGAGTACGAACGCTTCAAGCAGGCTGCCGAGGATATCGATAGTCTCAGCAGGGTGGGGCGCGACACCCAGCTCGCCAGCGCCGAGGTGCCCCCGGTCCAGAATCGACGGGCCCATCCGGAAGTGGACATGCAGGAACTGCTGCTGGCCCTGTCGGAAGTGCTGCGCCGTGCCGACATGTTCGAAAGCCACCAGGTGACCCGGGAGATTCTCTCGACCCGCGAGCGCATGGCGGAGGTGCTTGATCGCCTCAAGGGTCAGGCGTTTGTACCCTTCGTCAGCCTGTTCACCGCCGCCGAGGGAAAGCTCGGCGTGGTGGTGACCTTCATGGCCGTGCTCGAGCTGGTCAAGGAACAGCTGATCGATCTGGTTCAGGGTGACGCCTTCTCGCCCATTCACGTAAAGGTACGAGGTGACGATGTCCCAGCCGACGATTGAACAGATAGTGGAGGCCGCGTTGCTGGCTGCCGGGCGCCCTTTGACCCTGGACCGCTTGCGCGAGCTGTTTGACGAAGGCCGCGAGCCGAGCCTGGACGAGCTGCGCAGCGCGCTGGCCAGTCTTGCCAGCCATTACGAAGGCCGCAGCATAGAACTGCGGGAGGTGGCCAGCGGTTGGCGCCTGCAGGTGCGCGAGTCCTTCTCCCCCTGGGTCAGCCGGCTGTGGGAGGAGCGGCCGCAGCGCTATTCCCGCGCCATGCTGGAAACCCTGGCATTGATTGCCTACCGCCAGCCGATTACCCGCGGCGAAATCGAAGATGTGCGCGGCGTCGCCGTCAGCAGCCATATCGTCAAGACGTTGCTCGAGCGTGAATGGGTGCGTGTGGTTGGCCACCGTGACGTGCCGGGCCGGCCGGCCATGTACGCCACGACCCGGCAGTTTCTCGACCACTTCAATCTGCGCAGTCTCAGTGAACTGCCGCCCCTGGCGGAGATCCGTGATCTTGATCAGATCGAGCCGGAGCTCGAGCTGCAGGATGAGGGTGCCGATGCCGATCAGGATGCAGCCACCCCCTGGATGCCGTTCGAGCCGCTGCAGCCACTGGACCGCGAGGCTGCTGACACGGGTTTTCACGCCCTGATGGCCGAGCTGGGTTCGATGGAGTCGAATATCAAGACCGACTTCGATGACCTGCGACCAGCTGACCCGGATCCTGATCGCGAGAGCGGGGAAGGGGACGACCCGGGTGATGACGACCCGCAGCGCTAAGCCGCTGTTCCGGAACCGGGCGCAGTGTTAAGCTTGGCGGTCAAGATCTATCCATCACACCGGGAGGTGCACAGCATGACCGACAATCCCTCAAACCCCGTCACCGGGGAAAAGCTGCAAAAGGTTCTGGCCCGTATCGGCCTGGGCTCGCGGCGCGAAATCGAATCCTGGATCGAAGCCGGACGCATCAGCGTCAACGGTCAGATCGCCAGTCTGGGCGCCCGGGTCGACAGTCTCGATCAGATCCTGGTCGATGGCCGCCCGGTCAAGCGCGATATCGCCAATGAAGAAGCCCGCCGCGTCATGCTCTACAACAAGCCTGAGGGCGAGGTGTGCACCCGTGATGATCCGGAAGGTCGGCCGACCGTTTTTGATCGCCTGCCGCGGCTCAAGCACGGGCGCTGGATCAATATCGGTCGTCTCGATATCAATACCTCCGGCCTGCTGCTGTTCACCACCGATGGGGAGCTGGCCAACCGCCTGATGCACCCTTCCTATCAGATGGACCGCGAATATGCGGTGCGCGTGATGGGTGAGGTGGACGAAGAGATGATCGAGCGGCTGAAGACCGGCGTCATGCTCGATGATGGCCCGGCCCGCTTTACCGATATCGTTACCTCCGGCGGCGAAGGCATCAATCGCTGGTACCACGTCTGCCTGATGGAAGGCCGTAACCGCGAAGTGCGACGCCTGTGGGAATCCCAGGGCGTGCGCGTCAATCGCTTGAAGCGTGTGCGTTTCGGACCGGTCTTTCTCGGTCCCGAGCTGCCGGTGGGCCGCTGGCGCGAGATGAAGCAGAACGAGATTGATGCGCTGAGTCAGGAAGTCGGACTGGAGTCAGTCGCGCTGCCGGCGATGAAAACCAGCGAGAAAGAAAAAATGCAGCGCATGGCACGCAAGCCGTCAATGCATCAGGCGCGCACTGTGCGTCGTACCAAGGTGCCACACGGCAGAAAGTAACGGATTACTGCGTGGCGATCCGGTTGCGACCGGATCGCTTGGCCGCGTACATCAGCTTGTCGCAGCGATCGAGCACTTCGCGGCTGCCTTCATCCAGACGCCGTGTGGCTACGCCAATACTCGCGGTAATCGGGATTGACAGGCCGTTGTTCTCGAACTGCATCTCCGCAATCGCCCCGCGAATACGTTCGGCCACCATATGGGCTTCACGTGCGCCGGTATCACCGAGCAGAATCACGAATTCTTCCCCGCCCATGCGAAACACATCATCGACCCCGCGCAGACAGTTGCTGATGCAGTTGACCACCGCCTTGAGTGCCGCGTCGCCGCAGGCATGGCCGTGGGTGTCATTGATCTGCTTGAAGTGATCGATATCCAGCACCAGCAGTGACAGACAGGTGCGGTTGCGAATCGAGAGTTTGACCTCCCGCTCCAGAGCGCGGTCCATGGCCAGTCGGTTACCCACGCCGGTCAGGCTGTCACTGTGGGCGCAGAATACCGCCTCGCGGTAGAGCAGGGCGTTACGCAGGGGGTAGAGCAGATTGCCCAGTAGGGTTTCCAGCGCCATCAGCTGCGCTTCGTTGAAGCGCTTCCTGCGACTGAACTGGACCTCGCCGAGAAAGCTGCCGGCATGCGTCATGCGGTAGCTGCAGCGATGCAGGCCGGGTTGCCCGATGCGGTGGTGAACGGCCTCACCCTCGAGTCGGTATTCCAGGCAATCGAGCCCGAGGAAACCACGCAGTTCCTGGAAAAAGATTTCCAGTATCCGGTCAAGCTCCAGAGTGGTCTGCAGTTTGCGGGTGAGGTCATCCTGCACCGTGCGCAGGCTGGGTTGCCGCGCTTCGGCAGCGGCAATAGCGACAGGAGCCGCGCTCTCACTCAGCTTGAGTCGAGCCGAATCAAAGTCGATGGTATTTCCCTGGGTCAGAGTCATGTGCAGTCCTGCGCGCCGGTATGGTTACCAGTGTATAAGCAGGGTTTGTGCCAAGACAGGAAAGGCTATTAAAAACAGTTGGATATAGCTATGTTTCAGAGATGTTACAGGCCAAGCGGCAGAATTTTGCCGCTCAGTCCGTGGGTGGAGGCCAGGCGATGCCACAACGATGTCAAAATGCAGGCTATTGAGCGTCGAGGGCCTGGGCGTTCGTTTCGCGGCTATCGGGGCCGAGCAGGTAGAGAAAGGCGGGCATGATGGCCGAGGGTTCCGGATTGGTCTCCGGTGGCTCTCCCGGATAGGCTGCCTTGCGCATGGACGTGCGTGTGGCGCCGGGATTGAGACTGTTGACGCGAATGTTGCTGGTTCCATCCTGTTCGTCGGCAAGCACCTGCATCAGACCCTCGAGGGCGAACTTGCTCACCGCATAGGGCCCCCAGTAGGCCTTGCCCTTGCGTCCGACGCTGGAGGACACAAACACCACGGAGGCGTCGGTCGCCTCGCGCAGCAGGGGCATCATTGCCTTGGTCAGCAGGAAGGGAGCGTTCACGTTCACTTGCATCAGTTGCAGCCAGGCTTCGGCCTTGACGTTATCCAGCATGGTGCGCGGACCCAGCAGGGCGGCATTGTGTACCAGGCCATCGAGCTTGCCGAAGGTGTCAAATAGCTGGTCGGCCAGATCCTGGTAGTCCTTTTCCAGCGCCGTTTCCAGGTTCAGCGGACACATGGCCGGCCGTGGATAGCCGGCCGCTTCGATCTCGTCGTATACCTGCTCCAGTTTGGACGGTGTCTTGCCGATCAGAATCACGGTCGCGCCGTGGGCCGCACAGCTTAGCGCGCAGGCCCGGCCAATGCCGTCGCCGGCCCCGGTGATCAGTATGACCCGGTCCGCTAGCAGGTTCTGGGGGGCTTGGTAATCAAACATCGGGTGTCTCCTGGGTGCGTCTCGCCTCGAGCCATGGGCGCAGGTCGGCGGGGGAATGAATGCTGTGCGTGGCTTCCCATCGGATGGGGTCCTGATCGGGTGGGATATAGCCGTAAAGTGCGGCGACCGTGGCCATGCCGGCGGCACGGCCGGCCTGTATGTCGCGCAGATGATCTCCGACGAACACCGAATGGCAGGGCTCGGTGCCCATGTCACGGCAGGCCTTGAGCAGGGACTCGGGGTGCGGTTTGCCTTGCACCACGTGGTCGGGACAGACCAGGCTGCGGCAGCGGTCGGCCAGGCCCACCGCTTCCAGCAGCGGCGTGCTGAACCGGCTCAGCTTGTTGGTCACCACGCCCCAGGGCAGGCCCTCGGCGTCCAGCCATTCGAGCAGCTCGCGCATGCCTGGATACAGCTGCGTGTGGGTTGCCAGGTCGCGTTCGTAGCGCAACAGGAAATCCCGGCGCAGCACTTCCAGCTGAGGATCCTCCGCGCCCAGCGAGTAGGCAGCAGCCAGCATGCCGGCCGAACCGTCGGACACCCTGTGGCGGATCAGATCGTTCGCTACTGCGGGTAGGTCGCTTTCCTCGCGCATGGCGCGGATGATCGCCAGAAAGTCGTCTGCCGTGTCGAGCAGCGTACCGTCCAGATCAAACAGAACACTGGTCAGCATGCCCTCACAGACTCCGCTGGGTATGGATCATGTAGTTCACGTCGACGTTGGGCTCAAGCTTGTACACGCGGGTCAGCGGGTTGTAGGTCAGCCCGATGATGTCCTGCAGATCCAGCCCAGCTTCCCGCGACCAGCCACCGAGTTCGGCCGGTTTGATGAACTTGGCGAACTCGTGGGTACCGCGCGGCAGAAGCCGGAGGATGTATTCGGCGCCAACGATGGCAAACACGAACGACTTGGGGTTGCGGTTGATGGTGGAAAAGAATACGTGGCCACCGGGCTTGACCAGCGTCGCGCAGGCGCGAATCACCGAACTGGGGTCCGGTACGTGCTCCAGCATCTCCAGGCAGGTGACGATGTCGAAGCGCCCCGGATGCTGTTCTGCCAGCTCTTCGGCGGTAATCTGTTGATAATCGACCTCTACGCCCGACTCCAGCTGGTGCAGCCGCGCTACAGCCAGCGGGGCCTCGCCCATGTCGATGCCGGTGACCGTGGCGCCGCGCAGGGCCATGGCTTCGGCCAGGATGCCGCCACCGCACCCTACGTCGAGCACTTCCTTGCCGGCCAGGCCGACTTTCTGCTCGATCCAGTTGGTGCGCAGCGGGTTGATCTGGTGCAGGGGCTTGAACTCGCTGTTGCGATCCCACCAGCGGCTGGCCAGTGCTTCGAATTTTGCGATTTCGGCGCGGTCGACGTTAAGCATTGTCTTCATCCCTCTGTAGAATCTGTTGGGACCATTGAGAGACCGCCTCAAGCAGCCCATCCTGATCCGGCAGCATGAGCTGGCCGGCGCGTACCTTTTCGCGCCCGGCAACCCACACGTGGGAGACCTGGTTGGCATTGCAGGTATAGAGCAGCTGCGATACCGGGTGATAAACCGGCTGGTGGACCAGCCCGGAGAGGTCGACGGCGGTGATGTCAGCCATCTTGCCGACTTCGATCGAGCCGGTTTCAGAGGCGATGCCCAGGGCCTGGGCGCCGCCCAGGGTGGCCATGTGCAGCGCCTGGTGGGCGCTGAGCGCCGTGGGCGAGCCGGTGCTGCTCTTGGCCAGCAGTGATGCGGTACGCATTTCCCCGAACATGTCCAGATCGTTGTTGCTGGCAGCGCCGTCGGTGCCGAGGGCCACATTGACACCCGCTTCGATCAGTCGCTGAATCGGGCAGATCCCGCTGGCCAGCTTCATGTTCGACTCGGGGCAATGGATAACCGACACGCCATTTTCGACCAGCAGTTGAAGGTCCTCGTCATTCACCTGCGTCATATGCACAGCCTGCAAGCGCGGGGTCAGCAGGCCGAGTGCGTGCAGACGTTGCAGGGGGCGCTGGCCGGCGAGCTTAAGGGCGTCGGACACTTCGCCGGCGGTTTCGTGGACATGCATGTGCACCGGCATTTCCAGCTCGTCGGCAAGCATGCGTACATTGGCCAGGGTGGCGTCGCCGACCGTGTAGGGCGAGTGCGGGCCAAAGGCCACACTGATCAGGGGGTTATGCCTGATTTCGTCGCGCAGTTTCAAACCCCGGGAAATCGCCTCGGTGCTGTCACGGGCTCCGGGGATCGGATTGTCGATGACCGGAAAGGCCAGCTGCGCGCGCATGCCGGCTTCCAGGGCCGCGTCGGCGGCCACGTCCGGGTAGAAATACATGTCGGCAAAACAGGTGGTGCCGCCGCGGAGCATCTCGGCGATGGCCAGCCGGGTACCCAGACGAACGAAATCCTCGCTGACCCAGCGCGCCTCGGCCGGCCAGATATGCTCCTGCAGCCAGGTCATCAGGGGCAGGTCATCTGCCAGGCCCCGGAACAGGCTCATGGCAGCATGGCCGTGGGCGTTGATCAGTCCGGGTATCACCACCTGGCCGGGCAGTTCGCGCACCTCCCGGGCCTGTACGTGGGCGGCCTGGGATCGGGTCAGAATGCCGACAATGCGGCCCTGGTCTATCGCCAGGGCGTGGTTTTCCAGCACCGTCGCCCTGGGTATCACGGGCACGATCCAGCTGGGCAGGATCAACAGATCGATCCGGTCGGGTAGGGATGTCATGGGAAGCTCGTCTTGAATCATGCCCGGCAGTATAACGTCAGGCCCGGGCACCGTGCAGCGGCTTTTCATTACCATGTTCGTCAGCGAGTGAGCCTGGCGGGTATACTGGCGTTTTGGGAGTTCTCCATGCAGCAAGCAGCTCAACCCGTGGTGACCGACAATGTCAGCGCGCTGGCCTGGCATGATGGTGTCTTGAGGTTGCTCGACCAGCGTCTGCTGCCGGCGCGTGAGGTGTATGTCGACTGTACCGATGCGGGCCAGGTAGCCGCGGCCATTCGTGACATGCAGGTCCGCGGGGCGCCGGCGATCGGTATCGCCGGGGCCTATGGTATCGCCCTGCAGGCGCGGCTTGTCGGGCAGAGTACCGACTGGCCGGCTGCGCTGTCCGAGGCATTCGCGCTGCTCGAAGCCGCGCGCCCTACCGCCGTCAATCTGGCCTGGGCGCTGAAGATGATGCGCGATCGACTGGCACGCCTGGCGCCGGAGGCGGATGTGCCCGCCAGGTTGCTCGAGGCTGCACGCTCCATCCATCAAAGTGATCATGAAGCCAACCTGACCATGGGCAAGCTGGGCATGCAGTTGATTCGCAAGCACCACAAGAGCCCACAGAACATACTTACCCACTGCAATACCGGCGCATTGGCCACGGGCGGCTACGGTACGGCGCTGGGCGTCATTCGCGCCGCCCATGACGCCGGTCTGGTCGACACGGTATTCATCGATGAGACCCGTCCCTGGCTGCAGGGCTCACGCCTCACCGCCTGGGAACTGCAACGCGAGGGCATCAGCGCCTGTGTCCATGTGGATTCGGCTGCCGGGCATCTGATGAAGACGCGCGACATCACCTGGGTGATCGTCGGGGCTGACCGGATTGCCGCCAATGGTGACGTGATCAACAAGATCGGTACCTACGCACTGTCGATCCTGGCCATGCATCACGGCTTGCGCTTCATGGTCGTGGCGCCCAGTTCGAGTATCGACATGGGGCTGGAGAACGCCGACGAGGTGGTCCTGGAGGAGCGGGATGCCGAGGAGGTCTTCGCCCTGGGTGAGCAATCCGTGGATGCCGGCGTACCCGCCTTCAATCCGGTGTTCGATGTCACGCCTGCCGACCTGATCGACGTCATCGTTACCGAAAAGGGGATCGTTGAGCGGCCGGATACCAAGAAGCTGGCTGATCTGATGAGTCACCGCCATCTGCACTAGGTCCGGCGGTTTTGTTGCCGCGCTGCAACGGACTGTCCGCAAGGGCTCTTTCGGCTCCCTCCGCAGCGCGCCCTGTGGTATTCTATCGGGCTTTAATCGACCCGCCGGGGCCCGCTGTCGAATCGCTGCTACAAAAGCCTTTCAGCGGCCCTGCGGGGTCTTCACGTGCGCTGAACAACTGCTATGGGCATCGTTACGTTGCCGACAATAAAAGGAATGCCGTTTCATGGGTGAACTGGCCAAAGAAATCCTTCCAGTCAATATCGAAGATGAGCTGAAACAGTCCTACCTCGACTACGCCATGAGCGTCATCGTCGGTCGGGCCCTGCCAGACGTGCGCGATGGGCTCAAGCCGGTACACCGCCGCGTACTGTTCGCCATGAGCGAGCTCAAGAACGACTGGAACAAGCCCTACAAGAAGTCGGCCCGTGTGGTCGGCGACGTTATCGGTAAGTACCACCCGCACGGCGACTCGGCCGTATACGACACCATCGTCCGTATGGCCCAGCCGTTTTCGCTGCGCTATCTGCTGGTCGACGGTCAGGGCAACTTCGGTTCGGTTGACGGTGATAACGCGGCAGCCATGCGTTACACCGAAATCCGAATGACCAAGCTGGCCCATGAGCTGCTGGCCGACCTGGAAAAGGAAACGGTCGACTGGGTGCCCAACTACGACGGTACCGAACAGATTCCTGCGGTATTGCCGACCAAGGTGCCCAATCTGCTGGTCAACGGCTCCAGCGGTATTGCCGTGGGTATGGCGACCAATATTCCGCCGCACAACCTGACCGAGGTGATCAACGGCTGTTTGGCGCTGATCGAGAACCCGGACATGTCCATCGACGAGCTGATGGAGCACATTCCGGGCCCGGACTTCCCCACCGCCGGTATCATCAATGGCCGGGCAGGGATCGTCGAGGCCTACAAGACCGGCCGTGGTCGCATCTATGTACGTGCCCGCTGCATCATCGAGGACATCGACAAGGTCGGTGGCCGCCAGCAGATCATCATCAACGAGCTGCCCTACCAGTTGAACAAGGCGCGTCTGATCGAAAAGATCGCCGAGCTGGTCAAGGAAAAGAAGATCGAGGGCATCACCGAGCTGCGTGACGAGTCCGACAAGGACGGCATGCGCGTGGTCATCGAGATTCGCCGTGGTGAAGTAGCCGAGGTTGTCCTCAACAACCTTTACACCCAGACCCAGATGCAGAACGTGTTTGGCATCAACATCGTCGGCCTGCTCGACGGCCAGCCGCGCATCCTGAATCTGAAGGAACTGCTCGACGCCTTTATTCGTCACCGGCGCGAAGTGGTTACCCGTCGTACCGTATTCGAACTGCGCAAGGCCCGTGAACGTGGGCACATTCTCGAAGGGCAGGCCGTTGCACTGACCAATATCGACCCGGTGATCGCGCTGATCAAGGCCTCGCCGACACCGGCAGAGGCCAAGGAACGCCTGATTGCCAAACCCTGGGAGCCTGGCGCGGTGATCGAGATGGTCGAGCGCGCGGGCGCCGATGCCTGCCGCCCCGATGGCCTGGACGAACAGTTCGGCCTGCGCGATGGCAAGTACTTCCTGTCCCCGGAGCAGGCCCAGGCGATTCTGGATCTGCGTCTGCACCGCCTGACCGGTCTGGAGCACGAAAAGCTGCTGGCCGAGTACCAGGAAATTCTTACGCAAATCGGCGAACTGCTGCGCATCCTCAACAGCCAGGAACGGCTGATGGAAGTGATCGTCGAGGAGCTGGAGCTGATTCGCACCAACTTTGGTGATGAGCGCCGCACGGAAATTCTGGCTTCGCGTCTGGATCTGTCGCTGGCCGACCTGATTACCGAAGAAGAGCGCGTGGTGACCATCTCCCACGGTGGCTATGCCAAGAGCCAGCCGCTGGCCGATTACCAAGCCCAGCGCCGCGGTGGCCGGGGCAAGGCGGCAACCGGGGTGAAGGATGAAGACTACGTGTCCCACCTGCTGGTCGCCCACAGCCATACCACGCTGCTGCTGTTTTCCAGCAAGGGCAAGGTGTACTGGCTCAAGACCTACGAGATCCCCGAGGCTTCACGTGCTGCGCGTGGGCGCCCGCTGGTCAACCTGCTGCCGCTGGATGAAGGCGAATATATCAGTGCCATGTTGCCGGTGGACGAGTATACCGAGGGCTGGTTCATCTTCATGGCGACCGCCAACGGCACCGTCAAGAAGACGCCGCTGGAGCAGTTCAGCCGTCAGCGCAGCGTCGGTTTGATCGCGCTGGATCTGGATGAGGGCGACAAGCTGATCGCCGCCGCGATCACCGATGGCGAGCGTGAAGTCATGCTGTTTTCCGATGGCGGCAAGGTCACGCGCTTCAAGGAGACTGACGTGCGCGCCATGGGCCGTACCGCCCGCGGTGTACGCGGTATGCGCCTGGCCGAAGGCCAGGAGCTTATTTCGATGATCATCGTGGAAGAGGGCACCCAGATCCTCACGGCGTCGGCCCGCGGTTACGGCAAGCGCACTGCCGTCGAGGAGTTCCCCCAGTACAAGCGCGGTGGACAGGGCGTGATTGCCATGGTCACCAACGAGCGCAACGGTCCGCTGGTCGGTGCCGTGCAGGTGGTCGATGGCGAGGAGATCATGCTGATTTCCGATCAGGGCACCCTGGTACGTACTCGAGTGGCCGAGGTTTCCAGTCTGTCGCGCAACACCCAGGGCGTGACGCTGATCAAGGTCGCCAGCGACGAGAAGCTGGTGGGTCTGGAGCGGATCCAGGAGCCTTCCGAGTCGGAGGACGATATACATCACGCTGCCGGCGAAATAGAGGGTGCAATCGTCAGTGAGGGTGAACCCATTGGTCCGGTAGAAGACGATACCGAAGCAACCGACAACGATCAGGAGTAAAGGCTGACGTGAGCAAGCGACTGTTCAATTTCTGCGCCGGCCCGGCCGCGCTGCCCGAAGCCGTGCTCAAGCAGGCCCAGGCAGAGTTGCTCGACTGGCAGGGCAAGGGCCTCTCCGTGATGGAAATGAGCCATCGCAGCGAGGAGTTCACCAGTGTTGCCGAGACCGCCGAGCAGGACCTGCGCGATCTGCTGAGTATTCCCAGCGATTATCGCGTGCTGTTCCTGCAGGGCGGGGCCAGCCAGCAGTTCGCGCAGATTCCGCTGAACTTCATGCCCGAGGGCGGCAGCGCCGATTATATCGATACCGGTATCTGGTCGGCCAAGGCCATCGAGGAAGCCTCGCGCTACGGGCACGTCAACGTGGCTGCCAGCGCCGAGGCGCGTGACTACTTCGCGATTCCTGGGCAGAACGACTGGCAGCTCTCGGAGGCCGCCAGCTATGTGCATTACACGCCAAACGAGACCATCGGCGGACTCGAGTTCGGCTGGATACCCGAAGTGGGTGACAAGCCGCTTATCGCTGACATGTCTTCGACCATTCTGTCCCGGCCGCTGGATGTCTCGAGGTTCGGCATGATCTACGCCGGAGCGCAGAAGAACATCGGCCCCAGCGGTCTGGTCGTGGTGATCGTGCGCGAAGACATGCTCGGCGAGGCACGCGCCAGCTGCCCGACGATGCTCGATTATACCGTCGCCGCCAAGAACGGCTCGATGTACAACACGCCGCCCACCTTCGGCTGGTACCTGGCTGGTCTGATCTTCAAATGGATCAAGCAGCAGGGCGGCCTCGAGGCCATGGAACGGATCAATCGGCTCAAACAGCGCACGCTGTATCAGGCCATTGATGCCAGCGAACTGTACAGCAATCCGATCAATCCGGCTGACCGCTCGTGGATGAATGTCCCGTTCCGTCTGGCCGATGACCGGCTGGACAAGTCGTTCCTGGCCGGGGCAGAGGAGCGCGGACTGCTCAACCTCAAGGGGCATCGTTCGGTCGGGGGCATGCGCGCCTCGATCTACAACGCCGTTACCCAGGAAGCGGTGGATGCGCTGGTGGCCTACATGGCCGACTTCGAAAAGCAACAGGGTTGATGGACATGTCCGACGAAGACCAACTCAAGGCACTGCGCAAGCGCATCGATTCGCTCGATGAAAGGATCCTCGAACTGATCAGCGAGCGAGCGAGTTGTGCGCAGACTGTGGCTCAGGTGAAGCAGAAATCCCTGCCGGCCGGCAGCGAGCCGGTGTTCTACCGCCCGGAACGCGAAGCCTGGGTGCTCAAGCACATCATGGAGCTGAACAAGGGGCCGCTGGACAACGAGGAAATGGCGCGGCTGTTCCGCGAGATCATGTCCGCCTGTCTGGCGCTGGAGCAGCCGCTCAAGGTGGCTTATCTGGGGCCGGAGGGTACCTTTACTCAGGCCGCGGCGATCAAGCATTTCGGTCACTCGGTGATCAGCGTGCCGATGGCGGCGATCGACGAGATCTTCCGCGAAGTCGCGGCCGGGGCGGTGCAGTTTGGCGTGGTACCGGTGGAGAACTCCACCGAAGGCGCGATCAACCACACCCTCGACAGCTTCCTCGAGCATGACATGGTCATTTGCGGCGAGGTGGAATTGCGCATTCACCACCACCTGCTGGTTGGCGAGAATACCAAGACCGACAAGATTTCCCGGGTCTACTCCCACGCCCAATCGCTGGCCCAGTGCCGCAAGTGGCTGGACGCGCATTATCCGAACGTCGAGCGCGTGGCGGTATCGAGCAACGCGGAAGCCGCCAAGCGGGTCAAGGGCGAATGGAACTCCGCGGCGATCGCCGGTGACATGGCCTGCGAACTGTACGGTCTGAGCAAGATTGCCGAGAAGATCGAGGATCGTCCGGACAACTCGACGCGTTTCCTGATCATCGGCAGCCAGATGGTGCCGCCGACCGGTGACGACAAGACCTCGGTGATCGTCTCCATGCGCAACAAGCCGGGTGCGCTGCATCATCTGCTGCAGCCGTTCCACAATAACGGCATCGACCTGTCGCGCATCGAAACACGGCCCTCGCGCAGCGGAAAATGGACCTACGTCTTCTTCATCGACTTTTTCGGCCACCAGCACGACCCGCTGATCAAGGACGCCCTGGAGAAGATCAACGACGAGTCGGTCGCGTTGAAGGTGTTGGGGTCGTATCCGAAGGCGGTACTCTGAATCGTCAGCGACAAGCTGCAAGCTGCAAGCTGCAAGCAACGGCAGTCTGGTGTGGCTTGAGGCTTGCCGCTTATAGCTTGAGGCTTGTTCTATGACCTGCGATTTTCTTGCCCTGGCCCAGCCGGGTGTGCAAAAGCTGTCCCCCTACGTGCCCGGCAAACCGGTGGAAGAGCTGGCCCGTGAGTTCGGACTGCGTCCGGATGATATCGTCAAGCTGGCCAGCAACGAGAATCCGTTAGGGCCCAGCCCCATGGCCATTGCGGCCATCGAGTCCGTGCTGCCGGACATGACGCGCTATCCGGACGGCAACGGTTTTGCGCTCAAGCAGGCGCTTGCTGATCGCCTGGCGGTCAGCCCGTCGATGATTACCCTGGGCAATGGCTCCAACGATATTCTCGAGCTCATCACCCGCGCCTTTGTCGGGCCGCTACATGAGGTGGTGTTCAGCGAGCACGCCTTTGCCGTCTATCCCATAGTGACCCAGGCGGTTGGCGCTCGCGCGGTTGTGGTGCCAGCAAAAGACTGGGGTCATGATCTGGACGCGATGGCGGATGCGATCACGGCAGACACCCGTCTGGTGTTTGTCGCCAACCCGAACAATCCGACCGGCACCTGGATCGAGCGTGCCGAGCTGGAGCGTTTCCTTGCCCGTGTGCCGGAGCAGGTGATCGTGGTCCTGGATGAAGCCTATACCGAATACGTCGAAACCACCGATGTGCCCAACGGCCTGGATTATCTCGATCGCTATCCCAATCTGCTGGTCTCGCGCACCTTTTCCAAGGCTTACGGTCTGGCTGCTCTGCGTGTCGGCTACGGTATCTGTCAGCCGGGCATCGCCGACGCCATGAATCGGGTGCGTCAGCCTTTCAACGTCAACAGCCTGGCCCAGGCCGCGGCAGTTGCCACCCTGTCAGATGATGCCTATCTGGCCGAGAGTCGCAGAATCAATCGCGAGGGCATGGCGCAGCTGGAAGCCGGTTTTGCTGCGCTCAAGCTGCAGTGGATACCCTCGCGCGGCAACTTTATTGCCGTGGATGTGGGGCGCGATGCCGCACCGGTCTTTCAGGCATTGCTGCGCCAGGGTGTTATCGTCCGGCCGGTCGCCAATTATGGCATGCCGAACCATCTGCGCGTTTCCATCGGGTTGGCAGAAGAGAATCAGCGGTTTCTCGATGTGCTGAAGCAGGCCCTTCTGCATGACTGAATTCGCGGTAGCGTCATCTCCGGCTGTTAGAATCCAGCGCCTGGCGGTGATCGGCCTGGGCCTGATTGGTGGGTCCTTTGCCAAGGGCATGCGCCAGTCCGGGTTGTGCGGTGAAGTCGTTGGTTACGATGCCGATCCCCTGGCGCGGAATCTGGCGGTACCCCTGGGCGTGGTCGATCGGGTGACACCCCATCTGGCTGAAGCGGTCGACGGCGCCGAGCTGATCATGCTCGCTGTTCCGATCCTGGCCATGGAGTCGGTACTGGCACAGTTGGCGGAACTGGACGTCGAGCAGGCGGTCATCACCGATGTGGGCAGTACCAAGGGCGCCGTTGTGACCGCAGTGGAGCAGGCCTTCGGGAAGGTACCGGCCCGTTTCGTGCCGGGTCATCCGATCGCGGGTTCCGAGCGCAGCGGCGTAGAGGCGGCGGATGCGAAGCTGTTCGAGCGGCACAAGGTGATTCTGACGCCGCTGGAGCAGACCGAGCCGGCTGCACTGGATCTGGTCACGGCCCTCTGGCGTGCGCTCGGTGCGGACGTCGAGCATATGGCCCTGGCCGACCATGACGAGGTACTGGCTGCGACCAGCCATTTGCCGCATCTGCTGGCTTTTTCGCTGGTCGACACGCTGGCGTCGCGGAGCGAGAACCTGGAGATATTCCGTTATGCGGCGGGAGGCTTCCGTGATTTCACCCGGATTGCCGCCAGTGATCCGACCATGTGGCGCGATATCTTCCTGGCCAATCAGGATGCGGTGCTGCGCAGTCTGGACGCTTTTACCCGGGATCTCGGGCGGCTGCGCGCAGCTATAGAAGAGAGGGATGCAACAGCCTTGCTGGGCGTCTTTACCCGGGCCAAGTCGGCCCGCGAACATTTCAGCAACATTCTGGCCCGCAGGGCCTATGTGGAACCTATGCAGACTCAAGTCGTGAATTTCATCGCCAGCCCCGGTGGCTGCGTACAGGGCACCATCCGCGTACCGGGTGACAAATCCATTTCCCATCGCTCGATCATGCTTGGCTCGCTGGCCGAAGGCGTGACCCAGGTGGAAGGCTTCCTCGAAGGCGAGGACAGCCTGGCAACGCTGCAGGCCTTCCGCGATATGGGCGTGGTGATCGAAGGCCCGCACCATGGCCGCGTCACCATCAACGGTGTGGGCCTGCATGGCTTGCAGGCGCCGCCCGGCCCCTTGTACGTGGGTAATTCAGGCACCTCCATGCGGCTGCTTTCCGGCCTGCTCGCCGGCCAGCAGTTCGACAGCGTGCTGACCGGTGACATATCCCTGAGCAATCGGCCGATGGGCCGGGTTGCCAAACCCTTGCGGGAAATGGGTGCGCGGATCGAAACCAGCGAAGACGGTCGTCCGCCGCTGCATATTCAGGGCGACAGCCGCCTGGTGGGCATGGACTACAGCATGCCCATGGCCAGTGCGCAGGTGAAGTCCTGCCTGTTGCTGGCCGGCCTGTATGCCTCGGGCCGGACCTCGGTGACCGAGCCGGCACCGACTCGCGACCACACCGAGCGGATGCTGAAAGGCTTTGGATACCCGGTCGCAGTTGATGGCGCAAAAGTGACCATCGAGCCGGGCCACAAGCTTACCGCCTGCAAGATCGATGTGCCGGCGGATATCTCCTCGGCAGCTTTCTTCATGGTCGCCGCCAGCATTGCAGAAGGCTCCAACCTGTTGCTCGAGCACGTCGGTATTAACCCGACACGCATCGGCGTGATCAATATTCTGCGCGAGATGGGTGGCGATATTACCCTGGAAAACGAGCGGGAAGTGGGCGGTGAACCCGTCGCGGATATCCGCGTGCGTTATGCGCCGCTCAAGGGTATCGACATCCCGGTGGATCAGGTACCCCTGGCCATCGACGAGTTTCCGGTACTGTTCATCGCTGCGGCCTGCGCCGAGGGACGGACGATCCTGCGCGGAGCAGAGGAGCTGCGGGTGAAGGAGTCCGACCGTATCCAGGTCATGGCCGACGGCCTGCAAACACTGGGCATCAGGGCCGAGCCAACCCATGACGGGATCATTATCGATGGCGGCCAGATGCAGGGCGGCTCGGTAGCCAGTCACGGCGACCATCGCATTGCCATGTCGTTCAGCGTCGCCTCCCTGCGTGCGCAGAAGGATATTCAGATCACCGATTGCGCCAATGTGGCGACATCATTCCCGGGCTTTGTCGAGCTGGCCAGTTCGGTCGGCATCATGGTCCGGTTGGAGGAGAATACGTGACAGATCAAGCCATACCGGTCATTACCATCGACGGGCCCGGCGGTTCAGGCAAAGGCACCATCGCCGGACTGGTGGCGGCAAAGCTGGGCTGGAATCTGCTGGATTCCGGCGCGCTCTACAGATTGTTGGCATTTGCCGCGCAGAATCATGGCGTCGACCTGACCAACGAGGAAGCGCTCAGGGCGCTGGCCGCCCATCTGGACGTGCAGTTCATTGCCGACAGCGGGGAGCGCGAGCAGCGCATCATTCTCGAGGGCGAGGAAGTGACCCGTGCCATCCGCACCGAGTCCATGGGGACCGGCGCGTCGCAGGTAGCGTCGATCCCGGTCGTCCGTGAAGCTCTGCTGCAGCGCCAGCAGGCTTTCCGTGAAGCCCCCGGGCTGGTAGCCGACGGCCGCGACATGGGTACAGTGGTTTTTGCCGACGCAGACTTGAAGATTTTTCTGACCGCCAGTCCGCATATCCGGGCCGAGCGGCGCCACAAGCAGTTGCTCAAAAAAGGCGAAGCTGCTAATCTGGCGAGTCTTCTCGATGAGATTCTGGCTCGGGATGAGCGCGATATGAACCGCAGCGTGGCGCCCTTGCGCCCCGCTGATGATGCAATCGTACTCGATTCGACCAGCCTGTCGATTGAAGAAGTACTTGAAACGGTGCTGTCGGAGGCGCGCAAGCGCGACCTGCAGGGCTGATCAGGGCATCCGCTGCCGGAAAACCAGCCTGGCCGGCAACGGGCATTTAATAATCAACCCACATCAGCTGGTGATGTGGCGGGTATGTTGGCT
>JAESUC010000228.1 GCA_016763285.1 Pseudomonas sp. | reverse complement strand
GGGCATGCTCTGCGTTATCAAGGGCATCCCGGGGGCCCGCATATTCGTCATCGCCTGGCTCATGCTGCTGATCGGCGGGATGCTGCTGGGTCTGCGCAATTTCGGCCTGATCCCGTCCAACTTCGTGACCGTCAACGCGATGCAGATCGGATCGGCGGTGGAAATGCTGCTGCTCTCCCTCGGTCTGGCCGCCCGTTTCAACGAACTCAAGCGGCTCAAGGAGCAGGCCCAGCTGCAGGCGCTTTCAGCGCAGAAGCAGGTCGTGCAGGCGCTGGTACACCAGGAACGCATCCTGGCCCTGCGCGTCGCCGAACGCACTGAAGCCCTCGCCGAGGCCAACAAGCGACTCGAGCAACTGGCCATGCAGGACCCCCTTACCGGCCTCGGCAACCGCAGTGCGCTGGGCCGGCACCTGCCCCAGGCGATGCAACGCACTGCCCGGCGTGGGGAGCTGCTGGGACTGACCCTCATCGATCTGGACGGCTTCAAGTCGATCAACGACGAACTGGGACACGACGTCGGCGATCAGGTACTGGTAGAGATCGGCCGGCGCCTGACGGGTCACGCCCGGCAAACCGATCTGGTTGCCCGCCTGGGCGGCGACGAATTCGTCCTGATCAGTGAAGGTATTGCCGATCAGGAGGATGCCTTGCAACAGGGTCAGCGCCTGCTAGATGTACTGAGCATGCCGATCGAACTCGACGGCCTCAGCCTCAGTGTCGGTGCCAGCGTGGGCATCAGCCTGAGCAATGGCATCGAACCCGATATGGAAACGCTGATGCGTCAGGCGGACCAGGCGATGTACCAGCGCAAGCGCAGTGGGCGTCATGGCGTGTTGCTGCACAGCGCAGCTACCCCGAACAGAATCCAGGCGTAGGGGGAAGGTA
The DNA here is from genome assembly GCA_016763285.1 of Pseudomonas sp. Lineage (GTDB taxonomy): Bacteria > Pseudomonadota > Gammaproteobacteria > Pseudomonadales > Pseudomonadaceae > Halopseudomonas. The sequence continues at coordinate 12,448 of JAESUC010000228.1, read as the reverse complement.
TGCACCGCCGCTGTAAGAACCACGTCCTGAGCTGCCTGTGGACCCTTTGCGCGCTGGGCCTGCTGCTGTGGGTGCCCCTGTCCGACGCTCAGCCCTCCTCGCGGATCCTGGTGCTGCACGGCAACGAAAAGATGATCGATCTGCAACCCTGGATCGAACTGCGCCGCACCGACAGCGAGCTCGCCTTTGAACAGATACTTGCCGGCGGCGGTGCCTGGAACGCGGCATCCAATTACACCAGCATGCACTTCGGTTATAGCTCCGATGCCCTCTGGATGAAAATCACCCTGCAATCAGCGGCGCAGGAAGAGACTCTCTGGCATCTGTACTTCCCCTACTCCTCGCTCAGCAAGGTGGTGCTCTACGAGGAAGGCGAGCCCGAGCGCGTCAGCGGCCTTGGCGTGCGCCTGGCCGACCGCGATTATGCCCATCGCAATGCCGTGTTCCATATTCAGCTCGACCCCGGCGAGCAGACCACCCTGTACCTGCGTGCCGAATCCGTGGGCAGCCTGGGCGTCAGCAGCCAGCTGTGGTCCGGGGCAGCCTTCGGCAGCCACAGCGTCAGCAGCAGCGCCCTGATCTCGCTCTACTGCGGCCTGCTGTTGGGCCTGGGGCTCTATCATGTATTTATCTCGGGCATGCTGCGCGACCAGAATTATCTGCTGTACGGCAGCCACCTGCTGCTGTTCACCCTGGGCATTGTGGCCTTTTCCGGTCTGGGCGGGCGCTATCTCTGGACCGAAGCGGGGGAATGGGGTACCCGCCTGCTGCCATTCGGCCTGACGGCGGCCAACGCCTGTGGCCTGCTGCTGCTGCGCAACCTGTTTATCGACCGGGACAACGCCGGCACCTGGCGGGTGCTGGCCAACGTGCTGACCATCGGGAGTGCTGCGCTGGCTGTGACCGGCCTGTTGCTCTCGCCTGCCTGGGTCAGCCGGGCCATACCCTGGCTGTCGACGCTGAGCACGCTGTTTGCCCTGGCCTGCCTGCTCCGGGCGGTACGCCTGAAGCAGCCCATGGCCTGGACGTTTCTTGGCGGTGCGGGCCTTATCGCCCTGGCCATCACCCTGTTCGTCCTGCGCGCCGCCAGCCTGCTACCCGCCACGCTGCTGACCGAGCTGGCGGTCCAGTCCTGCAGCTTCGCCAGCCTGATGGTCGTCTCACTGGCCCTGGCCCGGCATACCCACAGGCAAGCGCGGGACCAGCAGGCTCAGGTGCAAATGCGGCTGGAAACCCTGCACCAGGACCACAGTCGATCCAGTGAGCAGGTGCTGGAGCTGACCCGGCAACTGGAGGATGCCAGCGCCCGATTGAAGAATCTCGCCCTCGAGGATCCCGTGACCGGCCTGCCCAACCGCGCCGCGCTGGATCGACACATCAACCATGCGCTCAGACGCAGCCGACGCCGAGCGGCCCCCCTGGCCGTGATGCTGATCGATCTGGACGGATTCAAACAGTTGCAGGACCAGCTTGGAGAAGCGACCGCAGAGCATATTCTCCACGAGATTGCCGCACGGCTGACCGCAGCCGCCAGGGAAGCGGATTTTGTGGCCCGGCTGGGCGGTGACGAGTTTGTTCTGCTGGCCGACGATCTGAACGAGCCCCACCAGGCGCAGACGATCGCCGAACGCCTGCTTGATGCCCTCTCCCCCAGCATCGAACTGGCAGACCAGAGCATATCGGTCGGCGTGAACATAGGCGTCACCCTGACCCATGCTGCCGATCTGGACATGCCCGAGCTGCTGCGCCAGGCCGACATGGCCCGTTATACCCGAAAACGCACAGGCCGCGGCGGCGTCAGCTTTCACTCTGCCGGTACGCCGGACGGTCAGCCGGCGTAACGGCACCGGGGCCGCGGCCGGGCCTTGCTGGTATCAGTTGGCCGGGACGACCTTCAACACCTTGCCGTCGGATGCATCCGTAAGCAGATACAGGGCTCCGTCAGGTCCGCTACGCACATCACGGAACCGGGCCTGGAGTTCCCCGAACAGCGTTTCCTGCGCGCTTACTTGACCATCATCCAACTCGACCCGGCGAATATTGCGGTCAGCCAGTGTGGAAACCATCAGGCTGCCCTGCCACTGGGGAAACAGCTCCCCCCGATACAGCGCCATGCCGGAGGGCGCAATGGAAGGCGTCCACTGCACGAGCGGCTGCTCCAGACCCGGCAACGCCGTATGAGGGCTGATGATGGAGCCGTTGTAATCGACGCCGTAGGTTATCTTCGGCCAGCCATAGTTGTTACCCGGCGCTATCAGGTTCAGCTCGTCGCCGCCGCGGGGGCCGTGCTCGTGGCTCAGCACGCGGTTGTTCTGCGCGTCGTAGACAATGCCCTGCACGTTGCGATGGCCGATACTGTAGAGCTCGGGCAAGGCACCTGGCTGATCCAGGTAGGGATTATCCTCGGGCACCGAGCCGTCGCGATTGAGGCGGACGATAGAGCCGATATGGTTGCCGGTCTTCTGCGCCTGTTCCCGGTAGTCGAATCCATCGCCCAAGGTCAGCAGCAGGCTATGGTCGGGCAGGAACGCGATACGCCCGCCGTAGTGGGCGCTTCCGGCCTTGGCGGGCTGGACGCGAAACAGTTCATCGACATTCTCCAGCCCCCGCTCCGTGAGCGTCGCGCTGCTCAGGCAGATATGGTTGGCTTGCAGGGTGCCGCAGGCATAACTGAGGAAGATACGCTTGGTAGTGGCATACTCGGGATCCACCGCCACCTCGAACAGACCCGCCTGGCCGCTGACAAAGGCCTCCGGCACACCGTCAATCGCAGCGGCCTGCAACTCGCCTTCGGCGTTGATATACCGCAGACGCCCGGCCCGCTCGGTTACCAGCATGCCGCCGTCGGGCAGAAAAGCCAGAGACCAGGGAAACTCCAGCCCCTCGGCTACCGTCTCGACCTGATAATCCACCGCGTAGACGGCGGGTGCCAGCGTCATGACCAAAGCCGCAGTCAATGCAGTTGCGTTGCTCTTCATGCTCAAATCTCCAGTGGACGGAATCAGCCCAGCACTCGCAGCCCGCGGCGGGCCGGCGGGCGGGTCAGGCGGCCAAACAGCCAGCTCCCCACGCCCACGGCAGCCATGACGATCAGCAGGCCGGGCGTTTCGCGCGTGGCGGCGATGAAAGTGGGCATCGGCAGCGCATAATTGGCCGCCAGGCAGGCGACCCAGATACCTACCGCACCGGCCAGAAAGAACAGCAGCCAGCGCCAGGGCTTGAAAATCTTGCCCAGACCGTGGGCGACCGGCAGAGCGACAAGGAAGGTTACCGCCACCATGGCAGCGAAGAACGGGGTGAAGCCGCCCAGATCACGCAGGGTCACCGCAAGCCGCTCGGACCAGGACAGGGGTACGTCCAGTTGCTGTAGTTCCCACATGTTGATCTGGGTTTGCGCAATACTCCCCAGCACCGTGGCCAGCACCAGGCAGACCAGGTAGAAAAAGATCACCTTCAAGACCTTCATTAACATCAAATAGGTTCCTGTTCTTGTTATGGCTGGGCGGCAGTCCGTTGGGCGGCATCCCGCCAGGCGGCACCCAGCCGGACACCACTGCCAGCGCCCGGGGCGAGCGCTTTCAATCGCAGCGCCGTGCCTGCAGCTGTCGCCGAAACCGGCCGGCCGTTGGCCTCAGTCGGTAGTTTCCGGCAGCTCGGGCAGATTACGCAATGCCTGCTCGTAAGCAGGCATGTCAAAGGGTGCATCCTGATCCAGCATTAGGCCCACACTGTAGGCCAGCACCCGCGCCATCATCTCGACACTTTCCTCCCGCGAATAGCCCACCAGGGTCAGCTTGTTCAGCGTCGCCTGGGCAGCGTCCGGCTGGTTGGCGGCGAGCTGATTCTCCACCGCCTCGACCAGCCGTTCACGGGCGAAGACTTCATCAGGGTCTTGCTCGGGCGATTGCATGGGGCCTCCCCGTTTCACCTGCGACGGTAATTGCAGACTCAGTTGATCTTCGGATCCAGTTCACCGCTGGCATAGCGCTGATACATGACCTCGAGACTGACCGGCTTGATCTTCGAGGCATTGCCGGCGGCGCCAAACGCCTCGTAGCGGGCGATACAGATATCACGCATGGCCTTGACGGTCTCGCCGAAGAACTTGCGCGGATCGAATTCGCTCGGGTTCTGCGCCATGTGCCGACGCATTGCGCCGGTGGATGCCAGACGCAGGTCGGTGTCGATGTTTACCTTGCGCACACCGTGCTTGATGCCCTCGACAATCTCTTCGACCGGCACACCGTAGGTTTCCTTGATGTCGCCACCATACTGGTTGATGATCGCCAGCCACTCCTGCGGTACCGAAGAGGAACCGTGCATGACCAGGTGGGTATCCGGGATGCGCGCATGGATGGCCTTGATCTGGTCGATCGCCAGGGTATCGCCAGTCGGCGGCTTGGTGAACTTATAGGCGCCGTGGCTGGTGCCGATGGCAATGGCCAGCGCGTCCACATGGGTGCGCTTGACGAAATCCGCTGCCTCTTCCGGGTCCGTCAGCATCTGGCTGTGATCCAGAATGCCGGTCGCGCCGATCCCGTCCTCTTCTCCGGCCTGACCGGTTTCCAGGCTGCCCAGGCAGCCGAGCTCACCTTCGACCGAGACGCCGCAGGCGTGAGCCATCTCGACGGTACGACGGGTCACATCGACGTTGTACTCGTATTCCGTCGGATTCTTGCCCAGCTCGCACAGCGAGCCGTCCATCATCACGGAGGAAAAGCCCAGCTGGATCGAGCGCTGACAAATCGCTGGCGTGGTGCCGTGATCCTGGTGCATGACCACGGGAATATGCGGAAACTCCTCGATCGCCGCCAGGATCAGGTGGCGCAGGAACGGGGCGCCGGCGTATTTGCGGGCACCGGCCGAGGCCTGCACGATCACGGGGGAGTCGGTCTTGTCGGCCGCTTCCATGATCGCGCGCATCTGCTCGAGGTTGTTGATGTTGAAGGCCGGCACTCCATAGCCATACTCGGCGGCGTGATCCAGCATCTGGCGCATACTGATAAGAGCCATGAATGTTCTCCTGAACGAAAAGGTGCGTAAAAAATATCAGCCTGCCGCACCTGGCGTGCGGCTGCAAGTGGTCAGCGGCGCGAGCCTGAAGCAGCCCGCACCGCACAGGTCAATGCTTCAGAGCTTGCTCGAGCTCGCAGCGGCGTCCTCGAGTATCTGTACCGCGGGCAACACCTTGCCCTCGACGAACTCCAGAAAGGCGCCACCGCCGGTGGAAATATAGGATATCCGCTCAGCCACGCCGTACTTGTCGATGGCGGCCAGTGTATCGCCGCCGCCGGCGATGGAGAACGCCGGGCTTTCGGCGATCGCCAATGCCAGGGCCCGGGTACCTTCGCCAAACTGATCGAACTCGAACACGCCTACCGGGCCGTTCCAGAGAATAGTCCCGGAAGATTTCAGCAGTTCGGCGAACTGGCTTGCTGTCTGCGGGCCGATATCGAGAATCATGTCATCCTCGGCCACATCGGCAATCAGCTTGACCGTCGCCTCCGCGTCCTCGGCAAAGGCCTTGGCCACCACGACGTCAGTCGGCAACGGCACGCTTACCCGTGCGGCTATCTCCCGGGCGGTATCCAGCAGGTCGGCTTCGTGCAGGGACTTGCCCACCGGATAGCCGGCAGCGGCGAGGAAGGTGTTAGCAATACCCCCGCCCACGATCAACTGGTCACATTTTTCCGACAGGGCGTTGAGCACATCCAGTTTGGTCGAGACCTTGGAGCCGGCGACGATAGCCGCCATAGGGCGAGCCGGCTGCTTGAGCGCCTTGCCCAGCGCATCCAGCTCGGCAGCCAGCAGCGGCCCGGCACAGGCCACACGGGCAAACTTCGCAACCCCGTGGGTGGAACCCTGGGCGCGGTGAGCCGTGCCGAAGGCATCCATGACAAATACATCGCACAGCGCGGCGTACTGCTGCGCCAGCTCGTCATCGTTCTTCTTCTCGCCGCGGTTGAAGCGCACGTTCTCCAGCAGAACCACCTGGCCTGGCTCAACTTCGACGCCAGCCAGATATTCACGGATCAGCGGCACTTCACGGCCGAGCGCCTGACTCAGGTAGGCGGCTACCGGCGCCAGGCTGTCTGCTTCACTGAAAACACCCTCTTCCGGCCGTCCCAGGTGCGAACAGATCATGACCGCCGCGCCCTTGTCCAGCGCTTGCCTGATCGTCGGCAGCGCGGCCAGGATGCGCGCATCGCTCTGCACTTTGCCGTCCTTGACCGGCACATTGAGATCCTCGCGAATCAGCACACGCTGACCCTTGAGATCCAGCTCGCCCATCGTCAATACGCTCATTTGCGACTCCTTGATTATCAGTTTCAGGTTCCGTGCCCGCGCGGAGCGCCCCGTCCGGGCCTGTTCACTTTCTCAGCCAGTAGCCGGCCACATCGATCATGCGGTTGGCAAAGCCCCACTCATTGTCGAACCAGACCAGCAGATTGACCATGCGCGGCCCGGATACCCGTGTCTGGCTGCCATCGACAATGGCCGAATGGGGGTCATGATTGAAATCACAGCTGGCGTGAGGCAGCTCGGTGTAATCGAGCAGCCCCTGGTAGGCGCCCCGCGCGGCCGAGGCCAGCAATCGGTTGACCTCGGCGGCACTGGTATCGCGCCGGGTCTGCAGGGTGATATCCAGTGCCGAGACGTTGACCGTCGGCACCCGTATCGCTTTGGCCTGAATTCGGCCCGACAGTTCCGGCAGAAGACGCTCGATGCCGCGAGCCAGCCCGGTAGATACCGGGATCACCGACTGGAACGCCGAGCGGGTGCGGCGCAAATCGTCATGGTGGTAGGCGTCAATCACCGGTTGGTCGTTCATCGCCGAGTGGATAGTGGTGATGGAGACGTAGTCGAGACCGATCTGCTCGTTCAGCAGCTTGAGCAGGGGCACGCTGCAGTTGGTCGTGCAGGAGGCATTGGAGACCAGCCTGGCATCGCCATTGAGCTGCGCTTCGTTGACGCCATACACCACGGTGGCATCCACCGCTTCGGCATTGGCCATGGGTTGGGAAAAAAGCACCCGGGGAATCCCGGCGTGACTGAAGCGCAACGCCTCCTCACGGGTGGTGTACTGACCCGAACATTCCAGCAGCATATCGATGTTCAGCGCGCGCCAGTCAATGCCCTCGGGGGCAGGCTGGCGCAATACCTGGATCGCCTGACCGTCGATCTGCAGATGCTGGCCTTCGAAGGACACCTTGCCGGGAAACCGGCCATGGGTCGAATCGAAACGGGTCAGGTACTCGATGCTGGCCTCGTCGGCCAGGTCGTTCAGCGCCACTATCTGCATGCCCTCGCCGCCCCGCTCGTGCAGCGCACGCAGCACACAGCGCCCTATCCGACCGTAGCCGTTGAGGGCGATGCGAAACGGAGCAGGCTGCGACATCACTCCTCGAGCAGCTCGTCGGCTGCGGCGAGGATGTTCTCGACGGTAAAGCCAAACTCCTCGAACAGCGCCGACGCCGGAGCCGATTCCCCGAAGGTGTTCATGCCGATGACGCGACCATCCAGGCCCACGTACTTGTACCAGAAGTCGGCGTGGCCGGCCTCGATGGCAATACGTGCGCCGACTTCCAGCGGCAGTACCGCCTGGCGGTACTCGGCATCCTGTTGATCAAACACGCTGGTGCAGGGCATGGATACCACGCGTACGCGATACCCCTGCTCGGTCAGCTTGCTGTGGGCCTGCATGGCCAGGCCGACTTCCGAGCCGGTGGCGATCAGGATCAGTTGCGGCTCGCCTTCGCAGGCCTTGAGGATATAACCACCGCGGGCAATCGCCGCCTCGGTTTCATTGTCACGCAACTGGTGCGGCAGGTTCTGGCGCGAAAAGATCAGTGCGCTGGGGCCAGCCTTGCGCTCAACCGAATATTTCCAGGCCACCGCCGCCTCGACGGTATCGGCCGGGCGCCAGGTGTCCAGATTCGGCGTGCTGCGCAGGCTGGTCAGCTGCTCGACCGGCTGGTGGGTCGGACCGTCTTCGCCCAGACCGATGGAGTCGTGGGTAAACACGTACAGCACCCGCACCTTCATCAGCGCAGACATGCGCACTGCATTGCGTGCGTACTCCATGAACATCAGGAAGGTCGCGCCGTAGGGGATCAGGCCGCCGTGCAGGGCAACGCCGTTCATGATCGCGCTCATGCCGAACTCACGTACGCCGTAGTACATGTAGTTGCCCGAGGCGTCTTCCTGCACGACCGGCTTGCAGCCTTTCCACAGGGTCAGGTTGGAGCCGGCCAGGTCCGCGGAGCCACCAAGCAGCTCGGGCAACAGCGGACCAAAGGCATTCAGGCAGTTCTGGCTGGCCTTGCGACTGGCGATTGACTCGCCCTTGGTCGCCACGTCACGGATGAACGCGGAGGCCTTTTCGGAAAAGTCAGCCGGCAATTCGCCTGCCATGCGGCGCAAAAACTCGGTGGCCAGCTCGGGAAACTCGGCCTGATAGGCTGCGAACGTCTGGTTCCACTGCTGCTCGACCTGGCTGCCAGCCTGACGGGCGTCCCACTCGGCGTAGATATCGGCGGGGATTTCGAAGGGACCGTGTTTCCAGCCCAGTTGCTCGCGGGTCAGTGCGATTTCCGCATCGCCCAGCGCAGCGCCGTGGGACTCTTCCTTGCCCTGCTTGTTCGGCGAGCCGAAGCCGATGATTGTCTTGCAGCAGATCAGCGTCGGCCGGTCGCTCTTGCGCGCGGTCTCGATCGCGGTCTTTATCTCGTCGGCATCGTGCCCATCCACGTTGCGAATCACCAGCCAGCCGTAGGACTCGAAGCGCTTGGGCGTATCGTCGGTGAACCAGCCATGCACCTCGCCGTCGATGGAGATACCGTTGTCATCATAGAAGCCGATCAGCTTGTTCAGACCCAAGGTGCCGGCCAGGGAGCAGACCTCATGGGAGATGCCTTCCATCAGGCAGCCATCGCCCATGAAAACATAGGTGTGGTGATCAACCACGTTGTGGCCGGGGCGGTTGAACTGCGCGGCCATGATCTTCTCGGCAAGGGCGAAGCCCACCGCATTGGCCAGACCCTGACCCAGCGGGCCAGTGGTGGTCTCGACCCCGGGGGTGTAACCGAACTCCGGGTGTCCCGGCGTCTTGCTGTGCAGCTGGCGGAAATTTTTCAGCTCGTCGATCGGCAGGTCGTAGCCGCTCAGGTGCAGCAGCGAGTAGATCAGCATGGAGCCATGGCCGTTGGACAGCACGAAGCGATCACGGTCGGCCCACTGCGGATTCAGCGGGTTGTGCTTGAGGTAATCGCGCCACAATACTTCGGCGATATCGGCCATACCCATTGGCGCGCCAGGGTGGCCGCTGTTGGCTTTCTGCACCGCATCCATGCTGAGGGCACGAATGGCATTGGCTCGATCACGACGGCTGGGCATGGGTAACTCCTGTGAGGCTGACAGATTGGCTGGCCGGCGGATCAACCGCGCCAGTTGCAAGGCCGGGCATTTTCGCGCAAACCGCGTCAGCGGGCAATGAAAACCCCGCCGATGATGCACAGCCGGTCGGTTACCCCGCCCCGCAATCCTATATCAAACTATTTTGATATAGATCTTGCGCCCTGCCGCCCGCGCCTCTACACTGCCCGCATGACTCATATTGCGCAGCTGGCGCCCGCACAGCCCAGCCTCACCGACCAACTGGCAGCCTTCTGCAAGGCAACCGGTGATGCGTTGCGGCTGGATATTCTGCGCGCGCTGCGTAACGATTCCTTCGGCGTACTGGAGCTGGCGCAGATCTTTGCCATGCGCCAGTCGGGCATGAGCCACCACCTGAAGGTGCTGGCCAATGCCGGACTGGTCAGTACCCGGCGCGAAGGCAACTCGATCTTTTACCGGCGCAGCCTGCCGGATACCACCAGCCACTGGTCGCAACTGCATGAAACCCTGCTCTGCGGGCTGGATGTACTGCCGCTGGGGGCTGAACTGCAGCAGGCAATCGCTGTCATCCACAGCCAGCGGGCGGAGATGTCGCGGCAGTTCTTTGCCCGCTTTGCCGACGGTACGCCGGCCCAGCAGGACCTGATCGCCCATTTCGGTCTCTACCGGGAACCGTTGACGGGCCTGATGGACGGACTGCGTCTGCCGGCCCGCCAGCTGGCGATCGAGATCGGACCCGGCGAAGGGGGATTCCTGCCGGATCTGGCTGCGCGGTTCGAGCGCGTGATCGGGCTGGACAATGCCCCCTCGATGCTCGAGCGTGCGCGCCAGCAGTGTACCGACGCAGGGCTGGACAATGTCCAGTGTCTGCTTGCCGATGCCCTGGACCCGCAGTGTCCCGTCCAGCCAGCAGACTGCGTCGTCAGCAATATGGTGCTTCACCACATGCCGGCGCCTGCAGAGGCCATGAAACGCTTCACCAGGCTGCTCAAGCCTGGCGGCAGTCTGATCCTGACCGAACTGTGCAGCCATGATCAGAGCTGGGTGCGTGACACCTGCGGTGATCTCTGGCTGGGCTTTGACCAGGTGGATCTGAGTCGCTGGGCCAGCGATGCCGGCCTGATGCCCGGGGCCAGCCTCTATATAGGCCTGCGCAACGGCTTCCAGATTCAAGTACAGCAATATTTCACACCCGAACCTATTACAGCGATCTGACAACAAAGAGGAATGGCAGCATGAGCGATTACTCGTTATTCACCTCCGAATCGGTCTCCGAGGGCCATCCGGACAAGCTGGCCGACCAGATATCCGATGCCGTGCTCGACGCGATCATCAGCGAGGACAAGCACGCACGCGTGGCCTGCGAGACCATGGTGAAAACCGGTGTCGCGATTGTCGGTGGTGAAGTCACCACCAGCGCCTGGGTCGATCTCGAGGATCTGGTGCGCAACGTGATCAAGGACGTTGGCTATACCTCCTCCGAGGTGGGCTACGACGGTGACACCTGCGGCGTGATCAACATCATCGGCAAGCAGTCGCCGGATATTGCCCAGGGCGTCGACCGGCAGAAGCCGGAAGACCAGGGCGCCGGTGACCAGGGCCTGATGTTCGGTTATGCCAGCAACGAGACCGATGTGCTGATGCCGGCCCCGGTGACCTTTGCTCACCGCCTGGTCGAGCGCCAGTCGGAGATCCGCAACAACGGTACCCTGCCCTGGCTGCGCCCGGACGCCAAGTCCCAGGTCACCTGCCGCTATGACAACGGCAAGGTCGTGGGCATCGACGCGATCGTGCTGTCGACCCAGCACAACCCGGAAATCAGCCTGAGCGACCTGCGCGAAGCGGTGATGGAGAACATCATTCGCCACGTGATCCCGGCCGAGCTGCTGCATGCCGACACCCAGTACCATATCAACCCGACCGGCAAGTTCGTGATTGGCGGACCGGTGGGTGACTGCGGCCTGACCGGCCGCAAGATCATCGTCGACACCTACGGCGGCATGGCCCGTCACGGCGGCGGCGCGTTCTCCGGCAAGGATCCGTCCAAGGTCGACCGCAGTGCCGCCTATGCCGGCCGCTATGTCGCCAAGAATATCGTTGCCGCCGGCCTGGCCGAGCGCTGCGAGATCCAGGTGTCCTACGCCATTGGCGTGGCCCAGCCGACCTCGATGTCGATCAACACCTTCGGCACCGGCAAGATCAGTGACGACAAGATCATCAAGCTGGTGCGCGAGCACTTCGATCTGCGCCCCTATGCCATTACTCGCATGCTCGACCTGTTGCATCCGATGTATCGCGCCACGGCGGCCTACGGTCATTTTGGCCGCACCCCGCAGGAAGTCACGGTCAACGGCGACACCTTTACCACCTTCCCCTGGGAGAAGACCGACCGCGCCGAGGCCCTGAAGGCCGACGCCGGACTATAAAACCGATTCTGACCCCGTCCGAGGGGCGCTGCAGCGACCAGGCATAGCTACGTCAACAAAGAGCAATGCCACAGGATCGTCAGGCTCGGACGGTGTCACTAAACAGGTAACCGCGCCCATTCGCTAACTACGAATGGAGTAATCGCATGAGTGCAGTCATGAACGAGAAAGAATTTACCGACTACAAGGTCGCCGACATGTCGCTGGCCGACTGGGGCCGCCGCGAGATCATCATTGCCGAATCGGAAATGCCGGCGCTGATGGCGATGCGTCGCAAGTACCACGACGAGCAGCCCCTCAAGGGCGCAAAGATCCTCGGCTGTATCCACATGACCATCCAGACCGCCGTGCTGATCGAAACCCTGACGTCACTGGGCGCGGAAGTGCGCTGGTCATCCTGCAACATTTTCTCGACCCAGGACCAGGCCGCGGCAGCCATCGCCGCAGCGGGTATCCCCGTGTTCGCCTGGAAAGGCGAGACCGATGAAGAATACGACTGGTGCCTGGAGCAGACCGTTCTCAAGGATGGCAAGCCCTGGAATGCCAACATGGTTCTGGATGATGGCGGCGATCTGACCATGTTGCTGCACGACAAATACCCACAGGTGCTTGAGGGCGTGCACGGC
>JAESUC010000227.1 GCA_016763285.1 Pseudomonas sp. | reverse complement strand
TGAACCACTTAACTGTACCAGTTGCCATTTCGGATAATTCCTATCAAATTGAAAAACTTGAGCATTGCTCAATTAAAGCGCGGGGAATCAAAGATTACGAGAATGACAAACTTACGTACTGAAAAGTGCGCTTGCAGCCTACTACTCTATCTTGAAAACCTACGCGCCCACTTTGCGCCTTAGTAAGGACCTTGTCAAGCGAGGTGTTGGCCTGGCTCGTTCAAGGCTTCCCGGTACAAAATGAACGAAATTCAGTATACGACAGATTGAAGAAATAACACCCCCATACCGTAAATAATTTGCTTTTTGGCTGCCGTTCGTCGGAAAACCGACTTCAGCTGCGACGGTACGGGAACACATCCAGTACCTGCCCGTCCTTGATACGTTCCTGCAGCCCGATCCAGTAATCGGCATCGAAGAGTTCGCCGTGCATTTTGCTGAAAAGCCGGCGGTGGTTGATGTCGGCAAACAGAAAGACCGGGAACTCCTCGGGGAACACATCGTTCGGTCCCACCGAGTACCACGGCTCCGAGGCCATTTCCTGTTCGGGATACATGGCCTCGGGAATGTGGCGGAAATGGACCTCGGTCAGGTAGCTGATCTCGTCATAGTCGTAGAACACCACCCGACCATGGCGGGTGACGCCGAAGTTCTTCAACAGCATGTCGCCGGGAAAGATGTTGGCTGCCGCCAGTTCCTTGATCGCCTTGCCGTAATCGAGCAGCGCTTCACGGGTTTTTTCCTCGCCGGCATTTTCCAGATAGATGTTCAGCGGCGTCATGCGACGCTCGGTCCAGCAATGGCGCACGAGTATCACATCGCCCTCGTCGATGACCGTTGAGGGCGCTACCTCCAGTAGTTCATCAAGACATTCGGGCTCGAACCGCTCCCGTGGAAAACGGAAGTCGGCAAACTCCTGGGTATCGGCCAGGCGACCTACCCGGTCATGGCGCTTGACCAGCCGGTAGCGGTCAATCACCGTCGCCCGGTCTATATTCTTGGAGGGCGCGAACTTGTCCTTGATGATCTTGAACACGGTATTGAAGCCGGGCAGGGTGAACACGCTCATGACCATGCCGCGCACACCCGGCGCCATCATGAACCGATCCTCGCTGGTGGCCAGGTGGGAGATCAGTGCCCGATAGAATTCGGACTTTCCCTGTTTATAGAACCCGATGGCGGTATACAGCTCGGCAATGTGCTTGCCGGGTAGCAGCTGCTTGAGAAAGGCCACCAGTTCGGCGGGGACGGGCGCGTCCACCATGAAATAGGAACGGGTGAATGAAAAGATGATCGATACCTGGGACTCATCGGTTATCAGGGTGTCTACGCAGATGCCTTCGTTGTCCTTGTGGATCAGCGGCAACACCAGGGGCCACTGTTCGTTCTGGCTGAGAATGCGGCCCACCAGATAGGCACCCTTGTTCCGGTAAAACACCGATTGCACCAGTTCGACGGTCAGGCCGCGGTCGTGCTGCGCCCAGTCCGGTAGCCCGCGCTGCAGGTGCTCGACGATCATCTTGCAGTCGCCTTCGTAATCGGCCCAGGGGGCCTTGAACTGGTGCTCGTCCAAGACCTGCCTGGCCAGATTCTCCAGCGAGCCGTCGGAGATGAAGCCGCGGGTCAGCGGTATGCGCGAGGGTGACCGCCCCGGCGGGCGGGTGCTGTGCACGAACATGGTCTCGTCACTGATCTGATCATGGTGGTGCAGGCTGGTGAATATCGAGTTGAACCAGGTCTCGGCCAGTTCATCGTCGAAGCGCTGGGCGATCAGTTCGATGTAGGCCAGTCGGATAGCCGGCCAGCAGGTGACGTCAAGAATATTGCGCGCCTCGGGATCGGCTTCCAGGGCGGCAGAAGTCGTGCCCACACAGTCCTCGTATAGGTTGATACGCGCTGTCGAGGCGTCCTGTATCTCGATCCAGCGGGCCTGTTCGAATCGGCCGCGGGCGCCGGCGGTGATCTCGCGGAAACCTTGGCGGTAACGGTCAAACCCGTCGAGAATGTGTTGAGCGAGATTGGCGGGGCTGAAGGGCATGGCGTGATCTAACCTGAAAAGGGGAGTGCTGGCAGGATAGCCAGTCTGGCATCGCAACGAAAGAGCGAGTTCGTAAGACGTTCGCTGTACTTGATAGGCACAGGAATTTGTAGATGAAAAAGAAGTATGGCGTGACCTATGGCGTACTGGCGGCCGTAGCGCTGTTGCTGGTTATCCTGCATTTTTCCCTGGCCAGCCTGGTGCGTCATCTGCTGAACGAAAACATGGCGCAGATGGGTGAATACACCGGCCATGTTGATGAGGTCGGGCTGTACTGGTGGCGCGGGGCCTATGAGTTGCGCGGCCTGGTGATCGAGAAGTCCGGAGGCAGGGTGCAGGCGCCTTTGCTCAGGGCGCCAGTGATCGATATAGCCGTCAGTTGGCGCGCCCTCTGGAAGCAGCGCGCGCTCGTAGCAGTGGTCAGCTTCACCTTGCCGGAGCTGACCTTCGTCGACGCGGAGGATGCCGAAAGCCGGCAGGTCGGTGAGGGGGTGGACTGGCGCGAAAAGTTACAGGAGCAATTGCCGATTACGCTTAACGAGTTGCGTATTATTGATGGCGTTCTGGCGTTTCGTAATTTCAGTACCGACCCGCAGGTCAATCTGTATGCCAGCAACGTGGATCTGCTGGTACGCAACCTGGGCACCGCAGAGGATCCGGAGGGCACCCGCGATGCGACGCTGGAAGGCACGGCAGACTTCCTCGGGCATGCCCCGCTGGAGGTGCAAGCCGCCTTCGATCCCCTGGTTCGGATGGAGGACTTTGGCTTCCGGCTGCGGGTGTCCGGGGTCGACCTGCCGCGTCTGAATGACTTCGCATCCGCCTATGCCAATTTCGACTTCCAGGCGGGCACCGGTGAGCTGGTCACCGAGGCGGCGGTGGAGGGCGGCGAACTGCAGGGCTATATAAAGCCGCTGCTGCGTAACGTGGAAATTTTCAACTTCGAGCAGGATATATCAAACGCGGACAAGGGTCTGCTGCGCGGTCTCTGGGAGGCTGTGGTGGGAGCTGGTGAAACCCTGCTGAAGAACCAGCGCAAGGATCAGCTTGCCACCCGGGTCAGTCTCGGCGGCACCCTGAACGACACCGAAGTCAGCCCGTTGCAGGCGTTTTTCGGCATCCTGCGCAACGGCTTTATCGAAGCGTTCAACTCCGGGTTCGATGACCGGCAGGGAGAGGGCAGGCCCTAGCCGGTCAGGCGAGGGGAATCATTCAGTGACTGAATACTACGCCCCGGTTCACACTGCGCCCGCCCTCACGTTATAGTCGCGGATTAACTTTGTTGGTGCCGTCGATCCGGACGCCACCAGACTCTGACTTACCTTGAGGACAGCCGGAATGAAATTCGAAGGTACTTCTTCCTACGTAGCCACAGACGATCTGAAACTGGCAGTCAACGCCGCCATCACGCTGGAGCGGCCGCTGCTGGTCAAGGGCGAGCCTGGCACCGGCAAGACCATGCTCGCAGAACAGCTGGCCGAATCCATGGGCGTCAAGTTGATTACCTGGCACGTCAAGTCGACTACCAAGGCACACCAGGGTCTCTATGAATATGATGCGGTCAGCCGCCTGCGTGATTCGCAGCTGGGCGTGGACAAGGTGCACGACGTTGCCAACTACATCAAGAAGGGCAAGCTCTGGGAAGCCTTCGAATCCGAAGAGCGCGCCATCCTGCTGATCGACGAGATCGACAAGGCGGACATCGAGTTCCCCAACGACCTGTTGCAGGAACTCGACAAGATGGAGTTCTACGTTTACGAGACCAATCAGACGATCAAGGCCAAGCAGCGTCCGATCATCATCATCACCTCCAACAACGAGAAGGAGCTGCCCGACGCCTTCCTGCGTCGCTGCTTCTTCCACTACATTGCCTTCCCCGATCGCAACACCATGCAGCGCATCGTCGATGTGCATTTCCCCCAGATCCGCAAGGAACTGCTGTCCGAAGCCATGGACATCTTCTTCGACGTGCGCAAGGTGCCCGGCCTGAAGAAGAAACCCTCGACCTCCGAACTGGTCGACTGGTTGAAACTGCTGCTCGCTGACCAGATTCCCGAGGCGGTATTGCGTGACCGTGATCCGACCAAGGCCATTCCGCCGTTGTACGGTGCTCTGGTCAAGAACGAGCAGGATGTACAACTGCTCGAACGCCTGGCATTCATGACCCGTCGTCAGAACCGCTGAGACGTCTGATCCGTTAAGAGGGGGAAGCCCATGCTTTTGGGCCTGTTCAATGAAATGCGAGCAGCCAAGGTACCGGTATCGGTGCGCGAGCTGCTCGATCTGATTCGTGCGCTCAAGCACCATGTCGTGTTCGCCGATATGGACGAGTTCTATTATCTGGCGCGCACCGTGATGGTCAAGGATGAACGCCACTTCGACAAGTTCGACCGTGCCTTCGGTGCGTACTTCAACGGTCTGCAGAATCTCGACCAGCTGCTTGAGGCGCTGATCCCGGAGGATTGGCTGCGCAAGGAATTCGAGAAGATGCTCACCGACGAAGAGCGCGAGAAGATCAAGTCGCTGGGTGGTCTGGACAAGCTCATCGAGGAGTTCAAGAAGCGCCTCGAGGAGCAGAAGGAGCGCCACGAAGGCGGCAACAAGTGGATCGGTACCGGCGGTACCAGTCCCTTTGGGTCCGGCGGCTACAACCCCGAAGGTATTCGCGTGGGTGATGCCGGCAAGCGTCAGGGCAAGGCCGCCAAGGTCTGGGATCAGCGCGAATACAAGAACCTGGATGATCAGGTCGAGCTGGGTACGCGCAACATCAAGGTGGCCTTGCGCCG
>JAESUC010000226.1 GCA_016763285.1 Pseudomonas sp. | reverse complement strand
GCGCTCCAGAGCCTGCCAGTCCAGCCCGCCCCGTGAATCCATTGGTGTTGCCAGCGCCACCAGGCTGCCTGAAATCATGCAACTGCTCCAGTTGAAACATTGACCCGCAATGGTACTTTCGCCGTGCTGCCAGCACAAGGGAAGGCACGCAGAATTCGGCGCTCCCGGCCCCCGACGGCCGCCATGGCGTCACCGGGAGCAACGCCTTTGAACGAGCGGGGCAACAGACATTGATCCTGCACGCAGAGAGGGCGACAATAATCCCCGGTCGACCTGCCCTGCCTGCGCTGGCGGGTCGTAAAACAGCTTTGAGGAACATCATGTCGACCCCAGCGCCACAGAAGGAACAGTTTCTGGTCATCAATGCCCTTGGCGGACAGACCACCACCCTGGTGACCACCTTTACCCGGCTTTGCATGGAACAGCGCTGCCTTATTGTCAGCAGCCGCATGAGTCGTCATGGCACCTGCTCGGCCTTGCTGTTGCAGGTGAGTGGCAACTGGGACGCGTTGGCGCGCCTGGAGACCCTTTTGCTCACGGTGGCCCGGCGTGAGCATTTCACCCTCTCGATGAGCCGCAGCACTACCCTGGAGGAGCGGCCCCAGGCCCTGCCCTACAACGTATTCGTAACCGCAGCCCAGCGCCCGGAACTCTGTGGCGAGCTGTGCGCGTTCTTCCAGCAGCTGGAAATAGACATCGAAGAGCTGTTCAGCTTCACTTACATGGCCCAGCACACGGGTACGGCGATGCTGAACATGACGCTGACCATCGCGATACCTGCAAAAACACAGCTGAGTTGGCTGCGCGAACAGTTTCTGGACTTCTGCGACGAGCTCAATCTCGACGCCGTCATCGAGCCCTGGCGCCCCGTTCACTGACCTGCCCCGGCCATGGCGCCTATCCAACAGAGGAATCTTTCAGCAATGAGCATCGACCTTGACCAGCCCGTCCCCGCCTTCACCGCCCAGGCCACCAGCGGCCTGACCGTGGACTCGCAGCAGCTGCAGGGCCAGCAGTACGTGCTTTACTTCTACCCCAAGGACAACACCCCGGGGTGCACCACCGAGGGCCAGGATTTTCGTGCCCGGCATGAGGCGTTTGCTGCAGCCAACACCCTGGTATTCGGGGTCTCACGCGACAGCCTGCGGACCCATGAGAACTTTCGCAGCAAGCAGGAATTTCCCTTCGAGCTGATCAGCGACGCCGACGATACGCTGTGCCGCCTGTTTGATGTGATCAAGATGAAACAGATGTACGGCAAGGAATACGAGGGTATCGAGCGCAGCACCTTCCTGGTGGATGCCGAGGGCGTGCTGCGAGCTGAGTGGCGCAAGGTCAAGGTCAAGGGCCACGTGGATGAAGTCCTGGAGGCCGCCCGCCAGCTTGCCAGCTGAACGACCCGCACGAATGCCTCAGGGAGCCTCGACCGCCACGTGCGGAGAAGGCTCCTCGCCCCCGGGCCAGGCATTGAGTACGGCCTTGAACAGGGTGGCCAGGGGGATGGCAAAGAAAATGCCCCAGAATCCCCAGAGCCCGCCGAAGATAAGCACTGCAGCGATGATCGCCACCGGATGCAGGTTGACCGCCTCGGAAAACAGAATGGGCACCAGCACGTTGCCGTCCAGCGCCTGAATCACCGCGTACACCACCATCAGCACCATGAACTCGTTACCCAGCCCCCACTGGAATAGCCCGATCAGGGCGATGGGAAGCGTGGCAATGGTCGCACCGATGTAGGGTACCAGCACCGAGAACCCCACCATCACGGCAAGCAGAGCAGCATAGTTGAGGCCCAGCACGGCGAAACTGACATAGCTGACAGCTCCAACGATGAGAATCTCGACTGCCTTGCCGCGAATGTAGTTGGCAATCTGCTGGTTCATCTCTGACCAGACTTCATTCATCAGCCGACGTTCGCGGGGCAATCGCCCGACCAGCCAGGCGATGATCTTGTCGCTGTCCATCAGGAAGAAGAAGACCAGAATGGGCACCAGGACCAGGTAAACCAGTATCGTCAGCAACATCGGCAACCCCGCCAGGGACTGGGACAACACCCACTGGCCGAACTGACCGAGCTCACCATTGATCGATGCCACGATCCGGTCTATCTGCCCCGACGACACCAGCGCCGGATATTGCTCTGGCAGATGCGCCAGCTGGGCTTGCCACTGCACCAGCATCCCCGGTAGCTCATTGAACAGGTTGATTACCTGCCGCCAGACGAGCGGCACGACGATCCCGAACAGGGCAGCCAGGGCACCTAGAAACAACAGGAAAACCAGCCAGACAGCCAGCACCTGGGGCATCCCCCAGGCCTGCAGCCGGGTGACCATGCCCTGCAGCAGGTAGGCCAGCACAACGCCCGTCAGAAGCGGTGCGATACTGTCACCGAAGCTGATGATGATGGCAAAGCCGATCACCAGCAGTACAGCCAGAACGACCGCCTCCTCGTCGGAGAAGTAGCGTTGTACCCAGTTACGGAATACCTTGAACATGCCTGTTGATCTCACTTCTTGCGCAACCAATAATGGAACTCGAGGTCCAGACAATCAGCCTCCAGCAGGACGTGTCCGGAGAGCTCACAAAAGCGCTGGAAGTCCCTCTGCGATCCCGCATCGGTAGCCAGGACATGCAATACTTCACCAGAGCCCATGGTATTGAGCGCCTGCTTGGCCTTGAGTAAAGGCAAGGGACAGCTCATGCCCCTGGCGTCGAGAATCTGATCGGGTGTCAGGTCCGGGGTTTCAACGGGCATGCAGTGGCTCCAGGCAAACAGGTGCTACAGTATAGCCCTTGGGTGGGTCGATCGCAGACAACCTTGTCCCTTCGGATACGCGGGTAATCATGCATTCCAATAAAGCACCACTGGCCAGACGATTCAATGCGACATTCAGCGGACTGGTGTTCGGTGTTGTTGCCTGCCTGGCAGTGCCGCTGCCGGCCGCCGCGGAGTACAACCTCCCCTCGCTGGGCGATACCAGCTCGTCGATCATGTCAGCCCAGCAGGAATACCAGCTCGGCCGTGCCTGGCTCTCGATGTTGCGGGGCGCGGTGCCCACCATGGACGACCCCCTGATCAAGTCATTCATCGAACACCACGTCTACGGCATCGCGGAAACCAGTCAGCTGGAGGACCGGCGACTGGCATTCGTCCTTATCGACAGCCCTCAGCTCAATGCCTTCGCCGCCCCCGGCGGGGTGGTCGGCGTCAACGGCGGACTGTTTCTTAACGCCTATACCGAGGCCGAGTTTGCATCGGTCATGGCCCACGAGCTCGCGCACCTGTCGCAACGCCATTTTGCCCGCAACCTGCAGCAGCAGGAACGCATGCGCATCCCGATGATGACAGCCATGCTGGCGGGCGTGATTCTGGCGGCTGCTGGCGGCGGCGATGCCGGCATAGCGGCACTGGCCTCCACTCAGGCTGCGGCGATCCAGGAGCAGCGGCGCTTCTCCCGGCAGAATGAACAGGAAGCGGACCGAATCGGTCTGACCAATCTCGAGCGCGCCGGATACGACCCTGAAGCGATGCCGGACATGTTCGAACGTCTGGCTCAGATGGGTCGCTTCAACCGTAATCCACCCGAGTTCCTGCTCACTCACCCGGTGACCCAGTCACGTATTGCCGACTCGCGAAATCGGGCCGAGCAACTGGCCAATGGCGGCAAGAGCGACAGCGTCGAATATCAGATGATGCGTGCACGGATTCAACTGCACTACGAACAGAGCCCGGGGCTTGCCGCCCAGCGGTTCCGGATCCTGCTCGAGGAGCACGACGGTGACCACGCTGCGGCACGCTATGGCCTGGTCCTGGCGTTGACCCGCAGCGGCCAGAATGAGGAGGCCGCCAAGACGCTCCAGCCGCTCCTGGCCGAGCACCCGGACGACGTTGCGGTCAACCTGGCCGCCGTGGATCTGGACATCAGCCTGGGGGAGCTGACGCAAGCGCTGCAGCGCGTTGATCGGCTACTGAAGATCAACCCCGACAGCTACCCCTTGCAGGAAGCCAAAGCTGACATCCTGCTGCGGGCCCGTCGTTATGCCGAAGCAGAAAGAGTGATCAACCGCCTGGCCAGTCAGCGCGAGGGCGATCCTGACGTCTGGTATCTGGCGGCCGAGATAAGAGGTCTGGCAGGCAATATCGTTGGCGTTCATACGGCTCGGGCAGAGTACTTCATGTTGGCAGGCGACCTGGATCAGGCCGCCGAACAGCTGGACCTCGCACAGGTGCGTGCGGGAGACGACTACGTGCGACGCGCCCGTATCGACGCTCGCAAGCAATCTCTGGCCGAGCAACGGGCCACCATCGAGAACCTCTGATCAGGCGTTGCCCACCGCATTGAGCTTCGCATTGCGGGTGAACGTCAGCATGCGCTCCAGCGGCTTGACCGCCTGGGGAATCAGCTCGGCCGGTACGTGGATCTCATTGCTGCCCTGCTCCAGGCTTTGCAACAGCGCCGGCAAGGTATTCATCGCCATCCAGGGGCAATGGGCACAACTGCGACAGGTTGCCCCGCTACCGGCTGTCGGTGCCTCGATCAGCAGTTTGCCCGGAGCCCCCTGCTGCATCTTGTAGAAGATGCCCCGATCCGTCGCGACAATGAAGGTATCGTTGGGCAGCGTCTGGGTAGCCTTGATCAACTGGCTCGTCGAACCCACCACATCAGCCAGCTCGACCACCGACATGGGCGACTCGGGGTGCACCAGTATGGCTGCCCCCGGGTAGACCTTCTTCAGATCCAGCAGGGCCTTGGCCTTGAACTCCTCGTGCACGATGCAGGAGCCTTCCCAGAGCAACATGTCGGCGCCGGTCTCGCGCTGGATGTAATTGCCCAGGTGCTGGTCGGGCGCCCACAGGATCTTCTCGCCCTTGTCCATCAGGTGACTGACAATCTCCAGGGCGCAACTGGAGGTCACTACCCAGTCAGCACGGGCCTTGACCGCCGCAGAGGTGTTGGCATAGACGACCACCGTGCGATCGGGATGCAGATCACAGAAGGCGGAAAACTCGTCAATCGGACAGCCGATGTCCAGCGAGCAGGTAGCCTCGAGCGTGGGCATCAGCACGCGCTTTTCCGGGCTCAGAATCTTCGAGGTTTCACCCATGAAGCGCACGCCTGCCACGACCAGGGTCTTGGCCGGATGCTCCTTGCCGAAACGGGCCATCTCAAGCGAGTCCGACACACAACCGCCGGTCTCCTCGGCCAGCGCCTGCAGGACCGGATCGGTGTAGTAGTGGGCCACCAGAACAGCATCACGAGCCTTGAGGGCGGCACCGATGCGCGCCTTGTAGTCGGCCTCTTCGGCCGGGCTCAGGGGTGGCACCTGCTTGGCAGCGAGGTGCGCCTGAACCAGTATCCGCTCGGAAATCTGTGACATGAGGTCAATCCTATGATCAGTTCAATGGGCGCATTATACCACGACGGCAGATTGCGGATTCGGGCCGCGGAGGCAGTCAACGAGGGGGCTGCCAGGTGCGCGCAGCGGAACTAAACCGGCGCCAGTCCAGTCGAGAAATAGAGGAGACACTGAAACAGCAAGAGGAGTTTGCCATGTTCGCTTCGCTTCCACGATTGGCCACATCGCCAGGCGCCGCCTGGACCGATATCCGCACCGATCACGACCACCATCCCTGGGGTTTCCTGCCCCTGATGCTTCTGGGCCCGCTCATTCCAGCCATCTGTGTCTATATCGGGGGCGCACACATCGGTTGGGAGGTTTTCGGCAACGACACCGAGCGGCAACTGCTCAAACCCGTGAGTGCTGCAACGCTAGGCCTGATGGTCTATCTGGGATTCTTGACCGGTTTGGTCATCATGGGCGTACTGACTCGCTGGGTACTGTTCAAGGTTCCCCAGCGTCCGAGCTTTGTTACCGCCACGGCGTTCATGACAGTGGTTGCGGTGCCGATGATGCTGGCCGGCTTTGTCGGCCTGGTGCCCTACCGCCCGGCCATTCTGCTGGTGGCCTTGCTGGCGAGCGCCCTCTCGGCGATTCTGCTCTTTTTCGGACTGCCCAATTACATGAAGATGTCGCGCAACGACAGCACCCGCTTTCTGGGAGTGTGCATTCTTGCGCTGGGGATCATTACGGTGGTGACTACTGCTTTCTACTTTCAGGAATTCTGGCGCGAACCCATTACCGGTAACTACCGCAACCTGATTGATTCCTGAGCAAGCCAATGAAACGCGCGGGGCTGAACGCCCCCGCGCCTTTCAGAACCAGCCAGATCAGCTGCGGGCACGCTCGGCATCTCGCAAAGCCTTGATCTGATCATGATTGCGCAGCACACCCTGGTACTGACGCTCGACCACCTGACGAATGTCAGCCGGCAGATCCTTTTCCAGGGCCTGCTTGTAGCTTTTCTTCGCCACATCCTCACCGCGCTCGCACTCGTTGAGCACCGCTTTTTCATCCTTGCCCGCAATGGTCGACTTCAGATCCACCCAGCGGCGATGCATGTCACCGGCCATACTGGTGTTATCCTCGGGGTCGCCCCCCAGGCGTACCACAATGGCTTTCAGCTCTTCTGCCGACTTGCCACATTCCGTTGCGTGATCACTGAGCAGCGCCTTGAGTTCCGGCCGTTTGACGTCATCGGCACATTCCTTGAAACCTTTCTCACCGTCCCTGCACGTCTCGATCAGGTCGTTCAGCACACCAATCGTTTCTTTTGACGCTGTCGAAGTCATATTCAGTCCTCCATTTGGAAAAAAACGTTGCCATGGAAGCCACAGAAAAGGCGCTCCACATGCCCGGATTTGGACTGAGTGTTCAGAAGGAGGTTCAATTATTCGCGCAATGGAAACAGCGCAGCGCCAGGGAAGCCGGGCGGATCATTCTGGAGGCGAGGAAGCAGAGGTACAGGCGTATCCGGAAACGGACAGCGGGGCCTGTGGAAGCGTTCGGTAAAATCTGAGACACCGGCCTGCAGAGGCAGACCGGAAGAAAAATGGTGGGTCGTGTAGGATTCGAACCTACGACCAATTGGTTAAAAGCCAACTGCTCTACCAACTGAGCTAACGACCCGGAACGCGCGCTATAGTACTGATTTATCAGATAAACTCAAGTTTTTTTT
>JAESUC010000225.1 GCA_016763285.1 Pseudomonas sp. | reverse complement strand
CTGTTTGGGGCATCAGGCCATCGGCCAGGCATTCGGTGGCGAAGTCGTGCGCGCCCGCCAGGTCATGCATGGCAAGACCAGTCCGGTGTTCCACGAATTTCAGGGTGTATTTGCCGGGCTGGCCAACCCACTGGTGGTAACCCGCTATCATTCATTGGTGGTGCGCCGCGAGACTCTGCCCGATTGTCTGGAAATCACTGCCTGGACGCAGGGCGAAGACGGGTCGGTAGACGAGATCATGGGGCTGCGGCACCGCGACTTCATGATCGAGGGCGTGCAGTTTCACCCCGAGTCGATACTGACCGAGCAGGGGCACGAGCTGCTCGCCAATTTCCTCAAGCAACAGGGCGGCCAGCGCGGCTGAACCATCAGGGAGCTTTATCATGGATATCAAGGCAGCACTGGCGCGGGTCGTCGATCACATCGATCTGAGCACCGAGGAAATGCGTGATGTCATGCGCGCGATCATGACCGGTCAATGCACCGACGCTCAGATCGGCGCCTTCCTAGTCGGACTGCGCATGAAAGGCGAGAGCATCGACGAGATTACCGGTGCGGCGATGGTCATGCGTGAGCTGGCGTCCGGCGTTTTGGTTACCGGGGAGCGGGTGGTCGACACCTGCGGTACCGGTGGCGATGGCGCGAATATCTTCAACGTATCCACCGCGGCGGCGCTGGTAGTGGCTGCCGCTGGCGGCAAGGTCGCCAAGCACGGCAACCGCGCTGTATCAGGCAAGAGTGGCAGCGCCGATCTTCTGGAAATAGCCGGTGTGAATCTTAATCTCACGCCCGAACAGGTCGGGCGCTGCGTCGAGGCCGTCGGCGTTGGCTTCATGTTTGCCCCGGCCCATCACAGTGCGATGAAACACGCCGTGGGTCCACGCAAGGAGCTGGGTCTGCGGACGCTGTTCAACATGCTCGGTCCGATGACCAATCCCGCAGGCGTGCGCCATCAGGTGATTGGCGTGTTTACCGACCGCCTGTGCCGTCCAATGGCTGAAGTGCTCAAGCGTCTGGGCAGTGAACACGTTCTGGTGGTCAGTGCGCGCGACGGCCTGGATGAAGTCAGCCTCGCAGCACCGACCCATGTGGCGGAGCTAAAGAATGGCGAGATCAGCGAATACGATGTCAGCCCCGAAGAGCTGGGTATTGCCAGCCGCAGTCTGATCGGGCTCAGTGTCGAGGATGCCGCCGGCTCGCTGGCGCTGATCAATGATGCCCTGGGCAAGCGCAAGACCGAAGCGGGCGAAAAGGCTGCCGACATGATCATCCTCAATGCCGGCGCGGCCCTGTATGCCTGCGATCAGGCGGCGACCTTCCGCGAGGGTGTCGAGCTGGCATCGGATGCGCTGCATTCCGGCCTGGCGCGCGAGAAGCTCAACGAGCTGATCGCCTTTACCGAGATCTTCCGCGAGGACAATGCCCAGTGAGCGTACCCACTATTTTGCAGAACATCATTGCGCGCAAGCATGAGGAAGTGGCCGAGCGGAAGGCGAATCTTTCGCTGGCTGACCTTGAGCGCGAAGCGGCTAAAGCGGACGCGCCGCGGGGGTTTGCCGACGCGATCAAGCGCTCGGTTGCTGCCCGTCGTCCCGCGGTCATTGCCGAGGTGAAGAAGGCATCGCCGAGCAAGGGTGTGCTGCGCGAACACTTCGTGCCGGCCGAGATTGCCGCCAGCTACGAGAAGGGTGGTGCGGTCTGCCTGTCGGTACTGACCGACATCGATTTCTTCCAGGGCAGTGACGACTACCTGCGTCAGGCGCGGGCTGCCTGCAGCCTGCCGGTGATTCGCAAGGACTTTCTGGTTGATCCCTACCAGGTGGTCGAAGCCCGGGCGATGGGTGCCGACTGCGTGCTGCTGATCGTGTCGGCCCTGGATGACGTGCAACTTGGCGAGCTCGCTGCGGTGGCCCGCGAGCAGAACCTGGATGTGCTGGTCGAGGTGCACGACGGCGATGAGCTGGAGCGGGCCCTGAAGCTCGACACGCCGCTGATCGGTATCAACAATCGCAACCTGCATACCTTCGAAGTGACGCTGGATACCACCCTGGAACTGCTGCCGCAGCTACCCGCAGGCCGCCTGCTGATCACGGAAAGCGGCATCCTCAGTCGGGCCGATGTGGAGCTGATGCTGGCTCACGAGGTGTACGGTTTTCTGGTGGGTGAGGCCTTCATGCGCGCAGCCAACCCGGGCGGCGAGCTCAAACGCCTGTTCTTCTGATGCGGCGCCGGGTCTGCTGCCTGACCCGGTGTACTGCCTGATTCAGTATCTATTTTTCCGATTGTTTCAAGCTGAATATTGCGCTTTAAGTCTGCCTGGTTCGATGTGAGAATCATTCCACAGCAATACAGGACCGGCACGATGCAAGTAAGGAACACCCGAGAACGCTATGGGCTGATGGCCGTCAGTCTGCACTGGATCATGGCCGTCGGTGTCATCGGCACAGCGATAACCGGTTTGTGGATGACCGGTCTCGATTACTACAGCCCCTGGTATCAGACCGCGCCGTTCTGGCACAAGAGTGTCGGCATCGCGCTCGCGGCCCTGATCATCCTGCGCCTGCTCTGGCGCTGGGCCAACCCCTCGCCTGCCGCCCTGTCTCATCACCAGCGCTGGGAAGTTGTTCTGGCCAAGGTGATTCACAGCTTGCTGTATGTCCTGCTGCTCGTGATTGTCATCAGCGGTTATCTGATTTCCACCGCCAAGGGCCGCGGGGTCAGCGTTTTCGGCTGGTTCGAGGTCCCTGCGCTGGTGACCGGGCTGCCGTCGCAGGCGGACCGTGCCGGATTCGTCCACTACTGGCTGGGCGTCACACTGCTCGGGCTGGTGGGGCTGCACGCGCTGGGTGCGCTCAAGCACCATTTTCTGGATCACGACAATACCCTGCGGCGCATGCTTGGCATGCGACCGCGTCCATCAAAGGAGAAAGACGCATGAAAAAGCTAATCGCCGGTATGGCGCTGAGCGGGTTGGTCGCATTGAGCGGCGGCGCGCAGGCGGCTGACTATGCCATCGACAAGGAAGGCCAGCATGCCTTCATCAACTTCAAGATCAGCCACCTGGGCTATAGCTGGCTCTATGGTGGCTTCAACGATTTCGATGGATCCTTCACCTGGGACGCAGACAAGCCCGAGGACAGTTCAGTCAATGTGGTGATCAATACCGCCAGCGTCGACAGCAACCATGCCGAGCGCGACAAGCATCTGCGCAGCGATGATTTCCTCAGTGTCGATGAGCACCCCCAGGCGACATTCAAGTCTACCGGCGTGGAAATGACCGGCGAGAACACCGCGAATGTCACGGGTGATCTCACGCTCAATGGCGTCACCCGTCCGGTGGTGTTGGCAGCGGAGTTCATCGGTGAAGGTCAGGATCCCTGGGGCGGTTATCGCGCCGGTTTTGCGGGTAGCACCACGCTGAAGCTGAAGGACTTTGATATCACCAAGGATCTCGGCCCGGCGTCTCAAGAGGTGGAGCTGATCCTCAGCGTCGAGGGTATTCGTCAGTAGAAAGTATTGGCAAGGCTGATCGATGACGCCCGGTAGCGGAAACGCTTCCGGGCGTTTTCATTCCTGGCTGCGGTAATGGGCGGCCTCTGCCACGATCCAGTCGCGAAACGCCTGCAATGTGGCCGACTCGGCCTTGCGTTCGGGAATGACCAGATGGTACGCGTGATCGCTGTCGAAGCTGTGCGCGCAGGGTATGATCAAACTGCCGCTTGCCAGCTCGTCGCGGATCAGAAATGGCGGTATCAGCGCCACACCCATGCCATGCATGGCGGCCTTGGCCAACATGGAAAACAGCTCCAGTCGAGTACCGTTGAGATCATGTTCCACGCGCATGTCGACCGAGCCGAACCACTGCCGCCAGGCATAGGGGCGCGTGGTCTGCTGCAGCAGCGGCAATTGTGCAATCTGCGGCGGTGTCAGGCTGCCGTGCGGCGCA
This sequence comes from Pseudomonas sp., assembly GCA_016763285.1. Taxonomy (GTDB): domain Bacteria; phylum Pseudomonadota; class Gammaproteobacteria; order Pseudomonadales; family Pseudomonadaceae; genus Halopseudomonas. The sequence continues at coordinate 768 of JAESUC010000225.1, read as the reverse complement.
ATAAGCGCGGGGCTGCATACCGGTACCGGCGACTCCTTCATCAGAAAGTGGGCCTCGGTGCCCGACCAGTCGCCATCGCCGAAGTAGATTGCAGCATCGAACTCGGTGTCCGCGAACAAAAAAGGCCGTGTGCGGTTGGTCAGGTTGACCGAGACGTGGGGATAGTCGCGCAGAAAGCCGCCCAGGCGGGGCAACAGCCACTGGGTACTGAAGGTCGGTACAGCTGCCAGCTCCAGGGTGGCTGTGCCCTGGTTGCCCATGACCGAAAGCGTGTCACGTTCTACCGCATCAAGCCGGCTGCTGATCCTGCGACTATAGGTCTGGCCGGCCTCGGTCAGTTTTACCCCGCGGCGGGTTCGGCGAAACAACTGCACATCAAGAAACTCCTCCAGATTGGCGATCTGGCGGCATACTGCGCTCTGGGTCAGCGAAAGTTCCTCCGCCGCCTTGGTGAAGCTTTCATGGCGCGCCGAGGACTCAAAGCACACCAGGGCCTGGGTCGGGGGTATCTTGCGACGCATGGGACTCCTCTGGGGAAGTTGATAGCTGGAAGCTGGAAGCTGGAAGTAAAAAGCGCAGGAGCTGCCCAAACACTTCGATGTGCTTCAAGCTTCAAGCTTCAAGCTTCAAGCTTCAAGCTTCAAGCTTAAGTCGGAGTTCCAAAATAGCACAGGTAGCTGAGAAAAAGGCGTTTGCCGTTGGCCCGGTACAGGTCTAGTCTGTGCCCATCACATGCGCCCCGCGGCGTTCCTGTCCCTACACTGTACG
>JAESUC010000224.1 GCA_016763285.1 Pseudomonas sp. | reverse complement strand
TAGTAGACCACTACAGGTCCCCTGTAATGATGTCGACGCAGTTGCGGCTTCGCTCTTCAAAGGGGCCTGTTCAGTCTTGGTTGAGACTCTCCCGCTTCGCTCAAAGGCGCGATCGACCAACTCAAGCTTTAAACGCTTCGGAAATGGTTGCACATGATAGATCTGGCCTCTCTTTCGCTGCTGCTCGTCGGGCACGAGCCAACCGACGCGAATCATCCGTCTGATCTGCTCATACACAAAGAGGCGCACATCGCTGAGCTTGTAGGTCCCTTCTTCCAGACGCTCGGCATAAGCATCCCTCAAATCACGAGTAGTGAATTTCGTGTACCCGCTTTCTTGGAGTAGCTCGTAAAGTCGTCTGTCGAGGATGAACGAGGCAGATTTCATGCGGGCAACCAAGGGCAAAGAAGGAATGCGGATTATAGTCCGTGGCCTCCATGTCCGCAAACACCGGATAGTTCGGCCTCAAATCACATTGAGGCAGTTATGGAGCAACTGGCAAAAGCGCTGGGAGCACGGATTCGGACTCAGAGAAAAGCTCGGCGAATTTCTCAGGATGCGCTTGCGCTCATTTGCAATATCGACCGCAGCTATATGGGTCGAATTGAGCGCGGAGAAGTGAGTATCACAGTCGAGAAACTGTACCGGATCGCCTTCTCGCTAGACTGCGACCCTGCACTGCTGTTGCCTCCGATGGCAGATTGCAACCCTGCCAGCTGATAAACCTAGCCAAAAATAGCCATCAACCGCCGCCCATTGGTATCACCTGAAATCAGATATCTAGGTATGGTAGATTGTGCACTATTTTCTGAGTTTCCATGCTAACTGTGACCACCCTTTAAAACAGCTCTAGTGGATACCTCGGTGTACCCATCCTCTCAGTGGCCCAGTCATTGGCGTCATTGACGACGCCGCTGGCTTTATCGGTACGCACGGTCTTGCGTTCCATCAACCAATCCAATGCGGCCTTGCCATTAACTACGTAGGCCCATGCCTCTTTGGGAACGCCATTGATAGTGGTAGGTACAAATCAGCTCTAAAAATAAGTACCTTACTTCCCGCTCGGTAACGGAAGCAGAGCGATAGGTATCGAGTAGAGATTTCAGGTGCCACCGCCTGAGTTAACCACTGCTGCTGGCGTCGGGCGTCATTACAAAACGAACAAGAACGACCTTGTCTGATGGAGTCTTACAGCCCGATGTACTGTTAAGCTAATCGGCGGGAGTCCCTAATCTGAGCAGGACGGAGATATGATCGATGACATTCAGAAACCCAGCGAGGACGAAGCTGATTTAGAGCTTGAGGCGGGGATTGCAGAGCGGGCCTCCATGGCAACGAACATGGCCTATATGAGGGCCAAAAAATTATCCTGCATTGTCGTGGTCTCCAAGGGCGGTTACATCGTTGAAGAGCGGCCAGATGGTTCGGAAAAAATCCTTGCCGTTTCTACGCGCAAGAAAGTGGTGGCGGGCGTGCCTATAAATATCCGAGGACGAATTGCTTGATACCCGAGTTGGAACCACAACAGTTGAATCAAGGCCTCATAGCGAACAGGCTAATGCGAGCGCACTTAGCTGAAGACACCCATCTCTAATCTTCCGATAAGATCTTCCACCGTTTGGCATTCAACACCAGTCCGAAGGAATTGAGCCGGAGTCTGGCCATTCAGTCCTTTTTGCGGAGTCTGAATCCAGCAGCGCGCTAGGCTTTGATCATATTCAAATAACCCGACAATCTTTTCGAACACAATGGCTGCCCTCACGACCCTATCGCTTTCTTCAAAGCTGAATCGTCCGCGCTTAAGTCGGCGATAAAAGGTCGAGTTCGATATGCCCAGACACTGACCAAGTCTTAACGGGGACATCCCCATGAGAATAGCAATCTGCTTGTAATGGGTGGTGGCCAGACCGGCCTTAACTGCGTCGATCAGCGGCTTCCCCCTCGAAGGTAAACCGAGATCGGCAAAAATACCGTTTGACGGCTTGGCAGCAGGCCTCAGCGTTCTCATTTCAGATGTTCCAATCATTCCTACCTTCTAATCGCTCGAACCTCATCAGCCTAGGCGCGCAGGTCCAAGCTGGCCCCGCATTTAGCACCATTGAAAATATATGCCTCAGGGTGCTGATATCATCAATACTGTGGTCTGCTATAGTTCATCACGACGCAGCGCCGTTTCAATCCCTGCCAACGACAAGGTCGCTAAGATGATGAAAGACGAGCACTGTGAGATTAATGCCGATTTTCATTCCGACCAGCTCGACCTCATCAACATGGCGGCCCGCATTTGCAATCAGCCAACTCCAGACTTTATCGTTGACGCTGCATTCGACAAGGCCGTGAAAACCATCCTGACGGACAAAGTCACCTTCATGTCAGATGAGGCTTACCAAGCAGTAAGTCGGACCATTCTCCAGTCGGAATGGTAGGTTTTCGGTCTCAATCGGAAAGGAAGATCGACCGGAATTCGGCCTAGAGTCGAACACTCCTTTACCAAGGCCAACGAGATTGAGAGCCAAGTTGGTGAACCGCCCGCCGCAGCGCCACGGCGTCGTCGTTTTCCAATATATCTAACGGAGTCCGGCCACCAAAAATGGGGTTAGGCCAGTCTACAAACTTGTTCCGATTCGTAGGATTTTCGAATGTGGCGTTGATGACAATGCTCAGCTCCAACACCAGCCTTGAGCGTTCCACCTGCTCCAACGTCACGCGATATAAACCGTCAATATCAGAGGACCGGTGCATTGCATCTTCGAGTTCGCTTGTGGTCAATCGTAAAACTCGGCAGATGCTTGCAGCGCTCAGGCTCCAGCTTTTCAATGTAGCCAGCGCAAGGCCGAGAATTTCTCGCTGATTACCGCCCAAAATTGTTTTTTCCAAAACACCCATATCGTTCAACCTCAAAATGCAACGATCCGGCGATAACTGGTTGACGGCATTCTACAAATCGCCACTAGTGCCCCTCCAGCGCTCTCTGACTACCTCCTCGCATTAAACAACGGTTGATCAAGCATCGACTCCGTCAAGCCGTGCATATCTGCGTTGGCTTGCCATCGCTTAAATCGCACTAGCAGCTGATTATTTACCTTTCTGAGCAACTGATTCTCAGCCTCAAGCTTGGCGATGCGCTCATTAGCATCCTTTAAATCTTTCACGTACCCCGGAGCCTGAGACGGTGCTTTCAATGCTTTTTTGCGATCTTTGATCGCCATTTTGAAATTCGGCCGTGTACTTAGAGCTTGGCGGGTGACACTGATTCCAAGTTCAGCTTTGCACGCATCAACAAGCTCCACCCATCCAAGCTTGGGGTTCGTCCACTGCGTAATGAGCGCGAGTATGTTCTGCTCATCCTTTTCCGAAAGACGCGCCATTCTTTAGCCCTCTAGCTTTTCCATAAGTGCCTCTAAGTCCGCTAGGGAGGGCATAGCTTCTTCGGCCTTAGCCTCGATAGTCTGGGGATCAATAAGACCCGCCATTGCAGCCGCGTTGTTCGTCAAATTCCAGCCGTTATCACTGTTCCACACTATGTCTCCATTCTCCCTTTCAGGGTTCTCCAGCGTCTCGATCAGAGCGTTACATTTAAATAAATCCAAAGCGGCTTTTTTGCGCCACTCCGATGCGCCGAAGAGTCCACGTGCTTCAGCATCGACGGACTTGTCATAGTTAATTTTGAGAGCGTTACGCTCCTGCTTGATGTTCGCTAGTTTCACATCGTCGCCCTTCACGCACCCCAGCATGCCGCAGGTTAAACAGGCTCCCATTTTTGGGCAGGGGGTGTAGCTGAAATCATGCACGCAGATTCCGAGATGAGTCTTGTGAATGATGCGATCCTGGGCGTTTTCGTCCAAGTCAGTCACATCGCTCAGACTGAGTGGCTCATTGGTTTTAAGCATTTCAAGGCGCTGGCCATTATTGCTTTGCTTCGTTGAGGGGTGCACCGCAATGAGCGCCTGCGTGCGCTCTTCAATGGTTTCATGGTTATATACAGATCCCATTGAGGTGCGGCCCGAAAACGCGTCAATTAACAGCTGCGAAAGACCAGCCCGGTGCATCTCGGTATTCAACTCATGTCGAAAAGCATGAGTGTTTACGCTAACGCCCGGATATCCATGCCGCTGGAAAATACTCTGCCTTTTACTCGCCCCCTTGAGTTGTACAGCGAGGCGCGCACTGGTAGCTCCCAGCTCTACACCAAACGAGCGGGGCGTCGTAACAGGATTATTTGTGTCATCCCACAAGCAACCCTTACGCACGGTAAAAAGTGCGTCACGGTACTTTAGCCGTTGTTTACCCTCTTCGAAGGGAGTGGTGTAAGGGAAGTCCTTTGACAAATACTTCTCTCGCATCAGTACATTCAGCGAGCGAAGTGTTATCCAACAGGTATCAAAGTGTTCAATGTAGTAGCGGTTTCTACCAGGCAAATTGACCCGCCTGCCTGCGCTCATATCGAAACCACTGCAAATCGCGTCGATGACAGTCCTCGCCCTCGGGCTTAGCGCGGTTCGTTCTGCAAGATTGTCGAGATAAGTTTCCCGAAATAAAATGCGAGCGCCACGGCTCTTAGGGACGATGATCCTAAGCGCCGCACAGACCTCATCGTAGCTTAGTGGGTCATCTTGCCCCTTTTTTGGCAGCCCTACGTGCGGTGGAAACTCATTGGGGTGATCCTCCAGCCAAGCGGCATATTCGCGAGCCTCCTCAGTCAGAGACTTTACCAAGCTCAAGGCACGTTTAACGGCAGACTCCATACCCGTCACCACAGGCTTGAGCGTCTCGCCAAACCCTTTCTCACTGTACCAGCGGAGGAACATACGTTGACTGCCATCTCCACCTACCCTGTAGACGATACAATCGAGAGGTAGGTCGGCCAATTCGCCTACACGGCTTGGCTGGCTCAACAGAAGCGCACAGGCAGAGGTTGTGATAACGTCTATTGGGCTAGTCAGGTTGTTATGGAAGATCTCGCCCAAGGCCTTAATCGATTCATGGCTCGGGAGTTTCGTCTGACGATCAATCCTCTGCTGCTTCAGCGTGCCTCTCGATTTGTAAAGGAACGGTGAGCTCCAGCGAAAGGGCGTCTTTAGCAGCTTCTTCTCTTTCATCAAATCAACGATATTTTCTAGGGCCTTGCCAACGGCGTAGGCCTCGTTGCCCCTGTTCTTATTCGACTGAATGTACTCACAAGCCTTATTGCAAACGCCCGCGCTGATCCGAGTGACATCAGTTAGACCGGTGATTTCGACCAGCGCCGCCTCCAAAGCTTTAAGTGCTGTGAGACAGGTAACAACACTCTTCTTATCGTTCAAGATCCGGCGATGCACGATCACCGCTTTAGCAAAATCAATAAAAGGTGGCTGCATGGGTATCTTATCAATTGCCTTGATGTATCTTCCATTGCCCAATGTGTAGAAAGTGCAACTTCGAATACCCCATTGATGCCAAGATAAGTCCTCCCATCGCACACCCGCATAGACTTTATGTGGGACGCCTTTGGGCAGAGTGGCTTTTGCCCACCCAATAAAGACATCCATCTGCTCCGCAGCCTTGAGGCTGCTTGTGGGCTTGAACGGCTCGATATTGCTCACGCATCATCTCCCTGTGTCTCGCTCTGGGAGATAAGCGATCTACAGTCCAGTATGACCTTGCGACAGGCAAGGATGGCTCGATCCCAAATCGCGCCCGTGATTTTATCTTGATCGATTACCTGCGCTCGGTAACGCTCCATGCGCTCCAGTGAGGCTGCGTGATCAGCATAGAGGAGTGGTTGGAATTTCCTGCACCCATAGCACGATAGTGGAGCATCTAAATGGCAGGCCGTATCCGCACCACAGACAGCTAGGTCCTGAATTTGACGATCTGCCCTGAAACCATTTTTAGCTGACTCACGATCCGTCACAATGGTCCCAGAAAAAGCAGTTACAACCACTGCAAGATGATCGGACATCTTTGCGTCTATCAGACTCATCAGCTCTGCGGAGACTTGTCGGTACTTGCGAACCGTAGTGGTTTTCTTGTGCATCAGCGCATGGGCGATCGACCATTCATCCAGGCCAGCATTTGAGAGATCGGTCCCCAAGGTGTGGCGGAAACGATGTCCCCTGGTGATTTTCAGAGGCTCATGGGTCCGACTTGATACCGGAAAGCCATCCATCTTTTCCATCTGCGCCAACCAACCGAACGTGCTGCCCGAGGCAGCATGAAAGTCCGAGTTGGGTCCCTTTTCGAGTGAATTAAAGTCATTGCTGTTGATAATGACAGGGAGAGGGCTGATGTTTAGGGAATTGGGCCTACTAGCTAATTTACGACGAAAGAGCGGGACGTTCCTGATCGCCCGATCCCAATCAGCTCGATCGGGATACTCCAACTTCAGACGGGCCAGCACAAGTGATTGATAGGCCTCGATCGTGGCATAGAGATCTGCATCGAGGTTAAAGGTCTCGTATTTTTTACGGAAGCCTCCAGCGTCATCTCGCTGCTTAGCCCAAAAGAGTCGGATCTTGTAGCCCTGCTCTGTCCTGATAAAATCACCGAAGACGCACATGCGCAGCTGAAATCCGCGTTGCCCATACACCATCAGCAGCCGCAGATAGAGGTAACGCTCAGGATCAAGCACACCATGACAAAATGCCTCATGCGACCACTGATGCAGTGCATTCTGCTCATCCGATGTGAAAGGCCCCTCTTCGGGATCCAAACTCAAGATTACGTCTCGACGTGATTCCGTTTTCCTCGGCATTGCCGCGTAGGCATCGATCAGTGCTTGGTCCGGGCGTCGCTCCAGGGATTCGCAGGAATGCCAGAAAACCATAAAGCTGACCAACACCGAAAATTCACCCACCGTAAAGCGATCACGCAAATCGATTATCTGATTCTCGCTCAAGGGGCTCAAACCAGCCTCAGCTGCTCGTGATAGCATTGATGCGAAATTAAACATTGTTGACTGTTCCAGCTCTACCATGCGGTACGCCAGCGCGGCATGAAGCCAACGTTGCCATTCGAAGGGGACGCAGGCGATAGCGGCTTGCCAGTTGACTGATGTGTAGGTCTTATCTGGCCTCCACATCGGCAAGGAAGGAATGAACAGCTTCCCGCACTTCGCCAGTCGTGGCTGATCAAGCCAATCATCGAGTTCATCGGCTGAAGGTGCTTCAAATGCGGCGAGTGAGATGTTCATTGCTTATCCCGCTGATTGATGGCGGCTTCCACTTTCTCACGAATACCTTTGAATTTCTCGGACCGCTTTGTTATCGCTTTGTTTGCCTCTTCTCTCCAGTATTTAGCGCCGTAAAGCCCTGGCATCTCGGAGTTTGAGCTCCACCCGAATGCATAGGTCAGCACCTTCTGTGTTTGCGTTGTGCGATCTTCGGGAGTCAGTGCGTCCAGATCCTCCTTCATGCTGCGAAGCAGTGTGAATACCGCATCATGGCGCAAGCTGTGGGAGTGAATCCCTGCCAGCTCCGGCACTATTTCACCCAACCGATTGAACAAACCATCGACGGCTTTAATGGACATGGGCTGACCCTCATTGCGATGATGAGCCACAAGAAGAAAAGGATGGTTGTTCGCATCAGACGTGCTGGTCTCGGAGCGCCGGTACGTATCGACGTACTTTTGAATAGCCCGTGCAAGCTCGTCGGGTATCGGCAGCATGCGTTCATTCGTTTTAGGGCGCGGACCAGCCTTACGAGGATCAATCGATTCATCTTCCAAGCCTACAACGGCAATCTGATTGATGTGCCACATGATATCGCTGAGCTTAATCAGGAGCATCTCAGATCGACGTAATCCTAGCTCCAATCCTAGTAGCACGATGATGTAATTGCGGTACTTGTGGGCCTCAGTGGTAAACGGGTTGGCATGACTCTCAGGGTGAGCAATCTCAAGCAAAGATTCCCGTTGCTCATTAGTCAGTCCTTTTATCTCGTTATTCCGTGTTCTTTTCCAGGCGGGTCTAGCAGCCTTGATCTTTCGATCAAACCGCTTTTTAAGATCTCTGGCGGCATCCTCTCGCGCAACTTCGTCGCCAAGCCTTTCGTAAAGGAAATCAAGATAATCCCGAACAGTCTCGCAGCGCTGATCGGCGTGAGCCCCGCCGACGAACTCGTAGGCTTTTTCGAGCAAGCTCACACCGGCGTATTTTTTGTCTAACGTGATTTTTGAGAGATGCGCATCAACCATGAATCGGCTGATTTCACTGTCGGTTAGGTAGGCCGCTTTTGGGCGCTGTTCG
>JAESUC010000223.1 GCA_016763285.1 Pseudomonas sp. | reverse complement strand
TTGCTAAGACCACAAGCTTACATAACGACTAACAACTCATTTGAAACTAATAAGGGGACTTAGAGTGAACAAGTCTGAATTGATTGATGCCATTGCCGCTTCCGCCGATATTCCTAAAGCTGCTGCCGGCCGTGCTCTTGACGCCGTCATCGAGTCCATCACTGATGCCCTGAAGGCTGGTGATTCGGTCGTGCTGGTTGGTTTTGGTACCTTCGCTGTGAAGGATCGCGCTGCCCGTACCGGTCGCAACCCGCAAACTGGCAAGCCGATTGAAATCAGCGCCGCCAAGATTCCGGGTTTCAAAGCGGGCAAGGCACTGAAGGACGCTGTGAACTGAGCGCGTCCAGTTACTGATTGTCTGTGTCGGGGTGCAAGCCCTGGTATCTACTTCGAACCATAGCCAGGCGCAGCCAACATCGCTGTTGAGGCAAGTTTCCACTCATGTGGTTCGGTCAGTTTCCAAAAAGGCGCATCAACCCTGATGCGCCTTTTTCGTTTAGACAGAATAATAGGCCGGCGATCGGTGATCGACGGCACGGGCAGCGCCACTGGGGGCTGCTGACGACTTGGGTTTCGGGGGCAAGATGCTGCAAAGAATGAGGGACAATGCGCAAAGCTGGGTCGCCAAGGTGATCGTAGGCGTCATTGTGCTGATCTTCGCTTTGACCGGTTGGGAATCAATAAGCCGTTTTGGAAGCAACGAACAGAATGCTGCCGCAGTCAACGGTACGGAAATCACCAAATTCGAACTGGAGCAGGCGGTTGGGCTCCAGCGTCGTCAGCTGGTGCAGCAGCTCCAGCAGCTCAACGACAACTTCGATCCCAACATGATCGACGATGCATTGCTGCGCGAGTCGGTGCTTGACGGGTTGATCGAACGGGCCGTGCTGGTCGAGGGTGCCAGGGACTTTGATCTGCGCGTATCCGAGGCGATGATCGACCGGCTCATCCTGTCCACCCCGGATTTCCAGGTTGATGGCGAGTTTGATGCCAACCGTTTCGATATCGTCATACGCAACATGGGCCTGGCCTCGCGCATGGCCTTCCGCGATCTGGTACGCCAGGAGCTGTTGCTGGCCCAGTTGCGCAATGCCTTCGAAGCGACCGCCTTTGCCACAAAGAACGAGCAGATCCAGCTGGCCCGCCTGGAAGAGCAGACCCGCGACTTCGCGGTGATCGAACTGCCGATCCAGCGTGATGAGATCAATGTGACCGAGGAAGAGATCGAGACCTATTACACCGCCAATGCCGAGCAGTTCATGACCGAAGAACAGGTCGTGCTGGAGGCCCTGACGCTGTCACGGAACGACTTCTTCGATCAGGTCCAGGTTGACGAGCAGGCCCTGCAGGCACTGTACGAGCGTGAGATAGGCAACCTGACCGAACAGCGTCGCGCCTCGCACATCCTCGTGGAAGTCACCGACGAGGTCAGCGAAGAGCAGGCACTGGAAACCATCACGGCCGCCAGGCAGCGCCTGGAAGAGGGCGAGGCCTTTGCACAGGTAGTCGACGATGTGTCCGATGACATCGGCACCGCCGCCACTGGCGGTGATCTGGGTTATTCCGTGCAGGGCAGTTTTGACCCGGCCTTCGACGAGGCACTCTTTGCCCTGGAGCAGGGTGAGGTGTCCGAGCCAGTGCGTACCAGCTTCGGTTATCACCTGATCAAGCTGACCGACGTGGCGGCCCCCGAGCTGCCCAGTCTGGAATCCATGCGCGAAGGGCTGGAAGCCGAACTCAAGGCTGAACAGGTCGAGCGCCAGTATGTGGAAGCCAGTCGCGAGCTGGCCAACCTGGTCTACGAATCGCCGGACCTTGCCGAGCCCGCGCGGGCACTGAACCTCGAGATAGAAACCATCGGTCCGGTTGGCCGTGAGGGTGGCGAGGGTCTGGCTGCCAACCCCAGGGTCATGGCTGCGGCCTTTGATGAGGAGGTCCTGCAGGACGGGCTCAACAGTCAGCTGCTTGAGCTGGATGCCGATACCTCCGTGGTGATTCGCGTCAAGGAGCACATGCGCGCCAAGCAGCGCCCGCTGGAAGAGGTTTCCGAAGACATAGCCGATACCCTGCGCTTCGAGAAAGCGGTCGATCAGACCCGTGAACAGGCTGAGGAGCTGGTTGCGGCGCTGGAGGCTGACAGCACCCAGCCGGCGGATGTGGCAGAGCGGATAGGCGGCAGCTGGAATAATCACGAGGCCATCAATCGTTCCAACAACGAGCTGCCCCGGACCTTGCTGCGCAGCGTCTTCGCCATGCCGCGCCCGTCCGAGGGGGAGCCTGTGTACGGCCATGCAAGGCAACCTGATGGCAGCCAGTGGATCGTCGAGCTGCGTGGCGTAGCAACGCCGGAGTCGCTGCAGGAGACGGCCGAGAGCGAACTGTTCCAGCGCTATATCTCTGGCCAGTCAGGCACTCAGGATTTCACTGCGCTACAGGAAAGCCTGAAGGAGCGAGCGGAGATCGAACGCTTCTGAATCACCCGGTCGTCCTGATGGACGGCCACAAAAAAGCCACACCTCAGGGTGTGGCTTTTTTTTGCGCCGGATCCGCGATCCGGCGCGAGCACCGAAGGCTCAGTCTTCCAGATTACCCATTGCGGTAATGTTGAAGCCGCCGTCCACGTACATGATCTCGCCGGAAACACCCGAAGCCAGATCGGAGCACAGGAAGGCGCCGGCATTGCCCACTTCATCGATGGTGACATTACGCCGCATCGGCGTCTGCTTCTCGTTGTGCGAGAGCATCTTGCGGAAGCTCTTGATGCCGGAGGCGGCGAGCGTGCGGATCGGACCGGCAGAGATCGCATTGACCCGCGTGCCCTCTGGGCCCAGGCTGGTGGCCAGGTAGCGTACACCGGCCTCGAGGCTGGCCTTGGCCATGCCCATGACGTTGTAGTTGGGCATGGTGCGCTCTGCGCCCAGGTAGGAGAGGGTCAGCAGGCTGCCGTTACGCCCTTTCATCAATTCGCGACCGGCCTTGGCCAGGGCGACGAAGCTGTAGGCACTGATATCATGGGCAATGCGGAAGCCCTCGCGGGTGGTGACTTCGGTAAAGTCGCCATCGAGCTGATCGCCGGGTGCAAAGCCGACCGAATGCACGATGCAATCCAGCCCATCCCATTTCTGGGCCAACTGGGCGAAGGCCTCTTCGATCTGCGCATCATCGGCCACATCGCAGGGGAAACACAATTCGGGTCCCGAGCCCCATTCCGCCGCAAACTTCTCGACACGGTCCTTGAGCTTGTCATTCTGATAGGTGAAGGCCAGTTCGGCGCCTTCGCGGTGCATGGCCGCAGCGATGCCGGAGGCGATGGACAGTTTGCTGGCTACGCCAACGATAAGTACGCGTTTACCACTTAAAAATCCCATGCGTTATTCCTGTTTTTCTACTGGGCCTGCGAATCTTCAGCCCTGTTGACGGATACCGGTCTGGCGAAGGCTGCCTCGAACAGCTCATGAGTGTACTCATGCTGTGGTGAAGCGAATATCTCCCTGGCCGAACCCTGTTCGACGATCTCTCCATGACGTATGACCATCAGCTCGTGGCTGAGGGCCCTGACCACCGCCAGGTCATGGCTGATAAACAAATAGCTCAAATTGTGCCTGCGCTGCAGGTCGCGGAGCAACTCGACGACCTGCCCCTGTACCGTGCGGTCCAGAGCCGAAGTCGGCTCATCCAGCAGGATCAGCGAGGGCTTGAGCACCAGGGCCCGAGCAATCGCCACCCGTTGCCGCTGTCCGCCGGAAAACTCATGCGGATAGCGGTGGCGGGTCTCCGGTTCAAGGCCCACCTCCTGCAGGGCCTGGATCACCATCTGTTCACGCTCGGCAATCGTGCCGATACGATGAATCTCCAGGCCTTCGCTGATGATCTGCGCGATCGACATGCGCGGACTCAGGCTGCCGAAGGGGTCCTGAAAGACCACCTGAAACTGCCTGCGCATCGGTCGCACGGCGTTCTGGCTGAGCCCGTCCAGGCGCTGGCCATTGCACTCGATCAGACCCTTGCTCTCGATCAGGCGCAGCAAGGCCAGGCCCAGCGTGGTCTTGCCCGAGCCGCTCTCACCGACGATGCCCAGGGTGTGACCGGCCTTCAGCGCGAAGGAGGCATCGGTGACCGCCTTCACATGATCCACGGTACGTCGCATGACGCCCTTGCGTATCGGGAACCAGACCCTGAGTTGCTCGGCCCGCAGAATGACCGGCGCGTCTGCGTTGACCGTCACCGGGTCGCCGGTCGGGTCCGCTGCGATCAGGCGCCGGGTGTATTCATGCTGCGGATCGGCAAAGAGCGTTGCGCATTCATTTTCTTCGACGACGCAACCCTGATACATGACACATACCCGATGCGCAATTCGGCGTACCAGGTTCAGGTCATGGCTGATCAGCAGCAGCGCCATGCCCAGCTTGTCCTGCAACGACTTGAGCAGTTCGAGAATCTTCAGCTGCACGGTGACGTCCAGCGCGGTGGTGGGTTCGTCGGCGATCAACAGCTCGGGTTCGTTGGCCAGGGCCATGGCAATCATCACCCGTTGACGCTGTCCCCCGGAGAGCTCGTGGGGATACGCACCCAGGCGGCCGGCCGGATCCGGAATGCCGACCAGATCGAGCAGTTCCAGCGTGCGCTCCCGCGCCGCCGCCTTGTTCAGCCCCTTGTGCAGTACCAGCACTTCGTTGATCTGGCGCTCCACGGTGTGCAGCGGATTGAGCGAACTCATCGGCTCCTGGAAGATCATGGATATCCGGTTGCCACGCACCTGTCGCAAGCGCTTCTCACCGGCCTGCAACAGGTCCTCGCCCTTGTAGAGTATGCGACCGCTGGGATGGTGCGCCTGCGGGTAGGGGAGCAGGCGCAGAATCGAATGGGCGGTCACCGATTTGCCGGAGCCACTTTCCCCGACCAGAGCCAGGGTTTCGCCACGGCGGATGTCGAGGCTGACATCGCGCACGGCCATGACTTCCTGGTGCTCGCTGGCGAAGGCGACGCTGAGATTCTCGATCCGGATCAGGGGCTCGTCTGTCATGTCATTTCCTGGGGTCAAAGGCATCGCGCAGGGCCTCGCCAATGAATACCAGCAGGCTGAGCATCACCGAGAGCACTACAAAGGCGGTTATGCCCAGCCAGGGCGCCTGCAGGTTGGCCTTGCCCTGGGCGATCAGCTCTCCCAGCGAGGGCGAGCCGGCAGGCAGGCCGAAACCGAGAAAGTCCAGGGAGGTCAGGGTAATCACCCCGCCGGTAAGGATGAACGGGAAGAAGGTCAGGGTGGCCACCATGGCGTTGGGCAGAATATGCCGGAACATGATCACGCGGTTGTTTGCCCCCAGCGCCCGTGCGGCGCGCACGTACTCCAGGTTGCGTCCACGCAGGAACTCGGCGCGCACCACATCGACCAGTGCCATCCAGGAAAAAAGCAGCATGATGCCCAGCAGCCACCAGAAATTAGGCTGCACGAAGCTGGCCAGGATGATCAGCAGATAGAGCACTGGCAGGCCGGACCAGACTTCGATGAAGCGCTGGCCGAACAGGTCGATGCGGCCACCGTAAAAGCCCTGGATGGCGCCGATCACCACGCCGATGATCGAGCTGAGTATGGTCAGGGTCAGGGCGAACAGGACCGAGATCCGGAAGCCGTAGATGACCCGTGCTGCCACATCCCGGGCCTGGTCGTCGGTGCCCAGCCAGTTGTCGGCGGAGGGCGGTGCCGGGGCGGGCACCTGCAGATCGTAATTGATGGTGTCGTAGCTGAACGGGATGGGCGGCCATAGCATCCAGCCGTCGCCTTCCTCCTCGATCAGGCTGCGGATATAGGGGCTGCGATAGTCTGCAGTGATCGGGAACTCGCCGCCGAACTCGGTCTCGGCATAACGCTTGAGCACCGGTACGTAAAGGTCGCCCTGGTAGCTCACCAGCAGCGGCTTGTCGTTGGCGACGAATTCGGCGCCCAGGCTCAGTACAAAGAGCACCATGAAGATGTGCAATGACCACCAGCCACGCCGGTTGGCCTTGAACAGGCCAAAGCGGCGGCGGTTGAGCGGGGAGAGTGAAAAGCGCGAAGCCATGCTCAACCCTCCCGGCTTTCGAAGTCGATACGCGGGTCGACCAGGGTGTAGGTAATGTCACCGATCAGCTTCACCACCAGACCCAGCAGGGTGAAGATGAACAGCGTACCGAACATCACTGGATAATCGCGATTGATCGCCGCCTCGAAGCCCAGCAGGCCCAGGCCGTCGAGGGAAAAAATCACCTCGATCAGCAGAGCGCCGGTAAAGAACACGCTGATCAGCGCCGAGGGGAAGCCGGCGATGATCAGCAGCATGGCGTTGCGGAACACGTGGCCGTACAGCACCTGGCCAGCAGACAGGCCCTTGGCCTTGGCGGTCACCACGTACTGCTTGCCGATCTCGTCCAGAAAGCAGTTCTTGGTCAGCATGGTCAGGGTGGCGAAACTGCCGATCACCATCGCCGTGATCGGCAGCACCAGGTGCCAGGCGTAATCCTTGATCTTGGCCCAGGTGCCCAGTTCCTCCCAGTTGTTGGAGGTCAGCCCGCGCAGTGGGAACCAGTCGAAGTAGCTGCCGCCAGCAAATAGCACGATCAGCATGATGGCGAGCAGAAAGCCTGGAATGGCATAGCCGACGATGATCAGCGAACTGGTCCAGATGTCGAAGGTGGAGCCGTGGCGTACCGCCTTGCGAATGCCCAGCGGGATCGAGATCATGTAGGTGATCAGCGTGGTCCACAGGCCCAGCGAGATGGAGACCGGCATTTTTTCGATGATCAGGTCGATCACACTTTCATCACGGAAGAAGCTGTCACCGAAATCGAAGGTCATGTAGCCCTTGATCATCAGCCAGAAACGCTCGTGGGCAGGCTTGTCGAAGCCATACATGCGTTCGATCTCGGCAATGATGTCCGGGTCAAGGCCCTGGGCGCCGCGGTAGGTGCTGCCACTGGCTACCTCGCCCTGCATGCTGCCGGAGATTCGGCTGGTGGCACCCTCGAAGCCTTCGAGATTGGCGATCATCTGTTCCACCGGACCGCCGGGAGCGGCCTGGATGATCAGGAAGTTGATCAGCAGGATGCCGAACAGTGTCGGGATGATCAGCAGCAATCGGCGGACGATGTAGGCCAGCATGCTCAGTCTTCCTGCACGGTGACGGGAACCGGCTTGCCTTTGAGCCTGGCGGCCTTTTCGGCATCGACCCACCAGGTGAACAGGCCCAGATCATAGCGTGGCGATTGCTGCGGATGGGCAAACTTGTCCCAGTAGGCCACCCGGTAAACCGTGGTATGGAAGTTGGGCACCACGTAGTGACCGGCAAGCAGAACACGATCAAGCGCCCGCGTATGATTGAGCAGCGCCTCGCGCGACTCAGCCTCGATCAGGCCCTCCACCAGGGCATCCACGGCCGGATCCTGCAGGCCCATCAGATTGCGGCTGCCGGGGTTGTCGGCGCTGGAGGAATGCCAGTATTCGCGCTGTTCGTTACCCGGCGAATTCGACTGACCAAAGCCGGTCACCACCATATCGAAATCCCGCGAACGCAGACGGTTGATATATTGGGAGACGTCTACCCGGCGCAGGGTCAGCTCGATGCCCAGGGAGGCGAGATTGCGCTTGTAGGGCAGCAGGACCCGTTCGAAGTCGGACTGGGCGATCAGGAATTCGAACTGCAGATGCTCCCCCTGTTCATTCACCAGGCGATCATCGACGATCTCCCAGCCGGCGTCCTGCAATAGACGGTAGGCTTCGCGCATCTGCTCGCGGATGATGCCACTGCCATCGGTTTCCGGTGGGCCCTGCACTTCCTCAAAGACGTCTGCGGGCAGCTGCTCGCGCCAGGGTTCCAGCAGTGCGAGCTCACCGGGGCCGGGTGCGCCGGTAGCGCCGAGCTCGGAGTTGTCGAAGAAGCTGTCGGTGCGGGCATAGGCGTTATGGAACAGGGATTTGTTCGACCACTCGAAATCAAACAGCAGGCTGATGGCCTTGCGCACGCGTCGGTCCTCGAAAATCGGTCGACGCAGGTTGAAGACAAAGCCCTGCATGCCCTGCACATTGAGGTTGGGTATCTCTTCCTTGATGATGTCGCCCGCGCGCAGGGCCGGACTGTCGTAGCCGGTCGCCCAGTTCTTGGCGCTGACCTCTTGATTGAGGTCGAACTGACCGGCCTTGAAGGCCTCCAGGGCTACCCCGGTATCGCGGTAGTAATCGACGACGATGCGGTCGAAGTTGTAAAAGCCGCGGCGCACCGGCAGATCGTTGGCCCAGTAGTCGGCTACCCGTTCATAGCTGATGTTGCGCCCGCCGCTGACATCGGTGATCCGGTAGGGGCCGCTGCCCAGCGGCGGTTCGAGGGTGGTCTTGCTGAAGTCGCGGTCGGCCCAGTAGTGCGCAGGCAGAACAGGCAACTGGCCGAGCACCAGCGGCAGCTCCCGATTGTTGCCGTTGTGAAAATGAAAGGTCACGCTGCGTTCGCTGTCGGCCACCACTTCCTTCACGCCACCGTAATAGGCCCGATAGAAGGGGGCACCCTGTTCCACCAGCGTATTGAAGGTGAATACGACATCGGCGGCGGTGACTGGTGCGCCGTCATGGAAGCGGGCCTGCGGACGCAGATGAAAGCGCACCCAGGTGTTGTCTTCTGCCCGTTCGATCCGCTCGGCCAGCAGTCCGTACTCGGTAAAGGGCTCATCCAGCGCATGGAAGGTGAGGGTGTCGTAGATCAGACTCAACTGGTCTGCGCTGGCGCCCCGACTGATGAAGCCGTTGAGCGAATCGAAGCTGCCGAAGCCCGACAGCCGCAGGGTACCGCCCTTGGGGGCCTGCGGATTGACATAATCGAAGTGACTGAAGTCCGCGGCATAGGCCGGCGGCTCGCCGTACAGGGTCATGGCGTGATCGGCGGGGGTCTCGGCGCCTGCCAGCCCCGCCATGATGGACAATGTAAATGCGCAAATCAGCTTCAGTGGTGAAGGCATCAGTCGACCTTGTTGTTTTATTGCGATCGGGGGGCTCTGCGTACCGGACGTATCCACGCCGGCTCCATCCACCAGCTGCGAATAGCGAGCGAGTAGGGTGGTATCTCGGGCGTCTGAAGCCAGGCACGATGGGCTATGCGATGATAGTCAATATACCAGTTCGGAATTATATAGTGTTCCCAAAGTAGCACACGATCCAGCGCCCTGGCCGCAGCGATCTGCTGCTCGCGATTACTGGCTCCCAGCAGATGCTCGAGCAGGTCGTCGACTACCGGGTTGGCGATGCCCGCATAGTTGCGGCTGCCTTTGACGCTGACCTGGCTGGAGTGAAAGTAGCCATGCTGCTCCAGGCCCGGCGACAGGCCCTGGGGCAGGGTGGCCAGGATCATGTCGTAGTCGAACTGATCAAGTCTGGCCTTGTACTGGGCCCGGTCCACCGTGCGGATGCGCATGTCGATACCCAGGCGCGCCAGATTGGAGCGGTACGGCTGCATGATCCGCTCCAGGCTCGGGTTGACCAGCAGCACTTCGAATGCCAGCTGGTTGCCCTGGGCGTTCTCCAACCGGCCGTTGCGCAGCTCCCAACCACTGCGCTCCAGCAGCTGCACGGCCTCGCGCAGGGTGTCGCGGGGTATGCCCTGGCCGGCGGTGGTGGGCAGGCTGAAGGGCTGGATGAAAAGTTCTGCCGGAAGCTGTTTGCGGTGCGGCTCCAGGTAAAGGAACTCCTGGCCGGCCGGCAGGCCCGTGGCACTGAAGGGGCTGTTGGGGTAGTAACTCAGCGACCTCTGGTAGGCATCATAGAAGAGCACCCGATTGGACCACTCGAAGTCGAACAGCATGCCCAGTGCCTGCCGGACATTGCGCTGATCGAAGGGCGTGCGACGGCTGTTGAAGAACAGCGCCTGGGTCGCGCTGGGAATCTCATGGCTGATTGCGCGTTTGAGCACCGCGCCGTTGCGTACCGCAGGAAAGTCGTAGGCATTGGCCCAGTTGCTTGCCTTGTGGTCGAAGTAGATGTCGAATTCACCGGCCTTGAAAGCCTCGAAGGCCACGTTGTTGTCGCGATAGAACTCGGCCTCCATACGGTCGAAGTTGTATTTGCCTCGGTTGATCGGCAGATCGCGACCCCAGTAGTCCTTGACTCGCTCAAAGGCCAGCCGCCGCCCCGGTTCTACCGAAACGATGCGATAGGGGCCGCTGTTGAGTCCGGGCTCGAAGGTGGTCTGGCCGAACTCGCGGTCTTGCCAGTAATGTTTGGGCAGGACCGGCAGTTCCCCCAGGCGCAGGATCAGCAGGGGGTTGTCGCTGCGGCTGAAGACAAAGCGGATGCGCTTGTCGCCGAGGATGTCCACCCGTGCCACGTCCTGGAGCATGGAGCGATAATTGGGGTGGCCCTTCTCGCTCAAGGTATCAAAGCTGAAAGCAACGTCCTCGGCGGTGATCGGGTGGCCGTCATGAAAGCGCGCCTGCGGGTGCAGGTTGAATACCACCCAGCTGCGGTTGTCGGCAAACTCGATGCTCTCTGCAATCAGCCCGTAGGCCGAATAGGGCTCATCACCGGATGGGTCGTAAAGCCCGGTGCCGACCATCAGGGGTTCGTTCAGCTCGGTGATGCCGTAGTGGGGAAAGTTGCCGGTATTCACCGGACTGGTCCCCTTGAGCGTATAGGGATTGACCGTATCAAAGGTGCCCGACCCCATCACCCGCAATGTGCCGCCCTTGGGGGCCTGCGGGTTGACGTAGTCGAGGTGTTCGAAGTCTTCGGCGTACTGCGGCTGGCCGTAAAGGGAATAACCGTGCTGGCGATAGACGCCAGCGCTTACCCCGATACAGCTCAGCATCAGCGATACCGCGAGGGCTAATCGCAGGACCTTTATCATTACTACTCCTGCGCGCAATCTGGGTCTGCGAATGGATACCCGCCTTCGTGGGTCAAGACCGGGCTCAGGGGATCCTGAGCGTCAGTTGCTGACCCGGTTGCAGGTGCGTACCGAGGTGATTGTGCTCACGTATCCGGTCGATGGCAATATTGAACTGACGACTGATGCTGAAGAGTGAATCACCCGGCTTGACCGTGTAGACCACAGGTTCGCGATCCGGGTTGCTCGGCGCGCTGGCCGGCCCTGGAATCTCCAGTGTCTGCCCTACCTGCAGGGCGGGCGTAGTGAGCATGTTCTGCTGTTTCAGGGAGGCAACACTGATGCCGTGGCGCCGGGCAATTTCCCACAGATTGTCACCCGAGCGCACCTGATAGCTCCGGCTGGCAACCATGGCCGGCTGGGCGGCGGCGGGCGCGGCCGGTGAGCTGGCAGAGTAGGGCAGCATCAGTTCCTGACCAATGCGTAGCATGGAGGTGTCGAGCTGGTTCACTTCGCGGAGGGCGCCGAGAGCGACGCCATGGCGGCTGGCGATCTGCGATAGCGTATCGCCGGCCCGGACGGTGTAGCGTTGAAAGCTCAGGTGTTCCTCTTCCGGCAATTCCGCAAGGGCCGTGCTGAATTGCTCGACGCGATCAACCGGTACCAGCAGTTGATAGGCCCCCGGCGCGGTCACCCGCTGCTTGAAGCCCGGATTCAGCTTGATGAAGTCTTCCGCGGGAATGTCGGCCAGTTCCGCGGCCTTGTGCAAATCGAGCTGCCGCTCGATGGTCACGGCGGCAAAGTAGGGCGAATCCGCCAGGTCCGGAAGAATGGTGCCGTGCAGCTCGGGGCTTTCGATGATCTGTGACAGGGCCAGCAGCTTGGGCACGTAGTTCATGGTTTCGTAGGGCAGGTCCAGGTGCCAGTAATCGGTCGGCAAACCGCGGGCGCGGTTGGCTTCGATGGCTCGGCCCACACAGCCCTCACCGCAATTGTAGGCAGCGACTGCCAGCAGCCAGTCACCATCGAACATCTGGTTGAGCTTGGTCAGGTAGTCCAGGGCAGCTGCGGTGGAGGCGGTGATGTCGCGTCGACCGTCGTACCAGGAGTCCTGGCGCAGGGAAAAAACCGCACCGGTGGACGGTATGAACTGCCAGATGCCTGCGGCCTGGGAGCGAGAGAGTGCCATGGGGTTGTAGCCGCTTTCCACGAAAGGCAGCAGGGCAAGTTCCAGGGGCATGCCCCGTTCATCCAGCTGCTCGACCACATAGTGCAGGTAGCGTTCGGAGCGTTTGCTGGTGAGCTCGAAGTAGCGCGGCTCACTGGCAAAAGCCAGGCGCTGGCGGTCTATGCGCGCGTTTTCGATGGCCGTGGGATCGAGCAGGAACCCCTGGCGGATCCGGCCCCACAGGGTGCGGGTGGTGTGTGTTTCCAGCTCCGACCGGGGCCTGCTGACGCCGTTGTTGCCCTTGGCATTGCGCAGCAGGAGAATGTCTCTGCCGCGCTCGCGGAAGGTGGGTTTCGAACGCACGTCGGCACGTGCCTCGGTCTGGCTGGAGGTCGGTCCGTGGGGTGCGGTCTGGCACCCGGCGAGCACGACGAACCCGGCGATCAGCAGCAGGGTTCGGCAGGATGAAATCGAATGTGACACAGAAAAACGCATTGGCTGGTCCGGAAAAATTTGACCGAGTTTAGAAACTCAGCTCCGGAGGGTCAAGGAAACAATCCCCGGGGGTCAGAATCGATCCTTCCATGCCCGGATGGCGGCAAAGGTCGCCACGCCCCCGGACACCGGCTCGCCCTGTTGCGCCGCAGCCGCAGCCACCACGGCCGGCACGTCGCTGCGCAGGAAGGGGTTGGTGCGTTTCTCCAGGGCAATGCTGGTGGGCAGCGTGATCCTGCCGGCGGCGCGCAGATCGTCGACCACTTCCAGGCGCACCCGGATATCGCTGTTGTCCGGCTCCACGGCATGGGCAAAGCGCAGGTTGGCCTGGGTGTACTCATGGGCACAGTAGACGCTGGTGGCATCGGGCAGGGCGCGCAGGCGCTCCAGTGACGCGTGCATCTGCTCGGCAGTGCCCTCGAACAGGCGGCCGCAGCCGCCGGCAAACAGGGTGTCGCCGCTGAGCAGCCAGGGTTCTTCAGGGTCGTCGCAGTAGAAGGCAATATGGCCCAGGGTATGGCCGGGCACCGCGTACACCTGTAGTGTCTGACCCAGTATGCTGATGCTGTCGCCATCGTTGAGTTGGCGATCCAG
Source organism: Pseudomonas sp. (assembly GCA_016763285.1). Classification (GTDB taxonomy): domain Bacteria; phylum Pseudomonadota; class Gammaproteobacteria; order Pseudomonadales; family Pseudomonadaceae; genus Halopseudomonas. The sequence goes on along the minus strand of JAESUC010000223.1, from coordinate 9,395 downwards.
GCCGGCAATGGTTTCCGCCTTTGGCCCCCAGATGCGGCAATCGGTAGCGGCCTTGAGGGTCGCCAGACCGCCGGTGTGATCGCGGTGGTGGTGGGTCACCAGGACGTGGCGCAGCTGGTATTCCGGGTGCCGGCCCAGCCAGGTGATGACCGGTACGGCGTCCCCGGGGTCGACCACGGCAGCTTCCTGACGCTGCGGATCAAGGATCAGCCAGATATAGTTATCCTGAAAAGCGGGTAATGCCAGAAATTCGAGCATATCGCAGGTGCCTTCAAGGGAATGTACCTTTATCTTATAGAACTGGATGCTCGTATATAAGGGTGCGGATGAATCATGCGAACTGACACCGGTGCCGGATCGATCAGCCAGGCTGACCTCATGGGTCTGCTGCGCCAAGCACGTCTGTGGCTGGATACCCCGGCTGGCCAGATGTTGCTCGATGAACAGCGGACGGTCGCCGAGGAGGGCCTGCGGCGGTGTTTCGGTCAGCACATGGTTCAGTACGGACTGGCGCCGATGCTCATGGACGGCCAGCAGTCGGTGCTGCGCAACCGCTGGCACTTCGACCTGATTGCCGAGCCGCCGTCCATGCCCCTGGAAGAGAGCCAGTGGCCCTTTGCGCCACAGTCCATCGATGTGGTTCTGCTGCACCATGGTCTGGACTTCTGTCTGGCGCCGCGTACCCTGCTGCGCGAAGCCGGTCAGGCGGTGCGCGCAGGCGGTCATCTGCTGATCTTCGGCTTCAATCCCTGGGGTACCTGGGGCTGGAATCATTTCGCCGGTCGCAGCTGGCTCAGCGAAGCCGGCTTTGTCAGCCCGGCACGTCTGGTCGACTGGCTCGAGGTGCTGGGTTTTGCAGTAGAGAAACGCATCGATGGATGCTATCGTCCGCCGCTGAAAACGCAGCGCGGCCTGGATCGACTGCAGCCGTTCGAGAACTGGGCCGCCCGCCACAGGTTGCCCTGGGGCGGCTTCTACTGCCTGATGGCGCGGCGGCAGATGCTCGGTGCCATGCCGCGCAAGCAACATGCCAGAGCCTTCCCCACGCTGGTACTGCCGCCCCTGGTAGCCGGCACCCGGCGGACGCATAAACGGAATACGAAATGAGCCATACCATTGAAATCTTCACCGACGGCGCCTGCAAGGGCAATCCGGGCCCGGGCGGCTGGGGCGTGTTGCTGCGCCTGGGCGAGCATGAAAAGGCCCTGCACGGTGGCGAGTTGATGACCACCAATAATCGGATGGAACTGATGGCCGCCATCATGGGGCTGCGCGCCCTGAAGAAAACGGCCAGAGTCATGCTTACGACCGATTCGGAGTACGTGATGAAGGGCATCCGCGAGTGGATGCCCAACTGGAAGAAGCGTGGCTGGAAAACCGCAAGCAAGCAGCCGGTGAAGAATGCCGATCTCTGGATGCTGCTTGACGAACTGGTTAACCAGCACGAGGTGGAGTGGCGCTGGGTCAAGGGTCACAGCGGCCATCGGGAGAACGAGATCGCCGACGAGCTGGCCAACCTGGGAGTACAGGAAGTGCTGAGCAAGGGGAGCAAGACCCATGCGTGAAGTCGTACTGGATACCGAAACAACGGGTATCGACCCGCGCAGCGGTCACCGGATCATCGAGATCGGCTGCGTCGAGCTGATGGACCGTCGTCTGACCGGCCGCCATTTTCACGTCTACATCAATCCCGAGCGTGAGGTTGAAGAAGGCGCATTGGCTGTGCACGGCATCACTGACGCCTTCCTCGCCGACAAGCCGCTGTTTGCCGATGTCGTGGACGGCTTCATGGAATTCGTCAAGGGTGCGCGTCTGGTCATCCACAACGCACCCTTTGATATCGGCTTCCTCGACTCCGAGCTGCAATTGATGTCATCGCCCTATGGATGCATGGCCGACCATTGCGGTGTGCTCGACACCCTGATGATGGCCCGGGAAAAGCATCCCGGCCAGCGCAACAGCCTGGATGCCCTGTGCAAGCGCTACATGGTCGACAACTCCCAGCGCGACCTGCACGGCGCTTTGCTCGATGCGGAGATTCTGGCTGACGTTTATCTGATCATGACCGGCGGCCAGACCGCGTTGTCGCTGGCCGGGCAGGGCAGCGACCAGGACCAGAGCAGCAACGGCGTCAGCGCGATCCGCCGCATCGATCCTGCCCGTCGTCCGGCTCTCAAGGTCGTCCAGGCCAGCGAAAGCGAAATGCAGGCTCACGTCGAGCGCCTCGCCGCCATCGAGAAAGCCGCAGGCTTTGCCCTGTGGAACGGCCGACCGGCGGAGTAACCGGTGCAGCGCCAGGGCCGGTCAGGCCCTGGCACCGAGGCAGCTCAGATCCAGAGGTTGACCGCGAGCAGACCCACGCCGCCCATGACCAGCGTGTAGGGCAGCGCCATGTACACCATCCGCCCGTAGGACAGTCGCACCAGGGGTGCCACCGCCGAGGTCAGCAGAAACAGGAAGGCCGCCTGACCGTTGGGCGTTGCGACGCTGGGCAGGTTGGTGCCGGTATTGATCGCGATCGCCAGACGTTCGAACTGCTCGCGACTGATGGCGCCACTCTCCAGACTCTGCTTGATCTCGCTGATATAGACTGTGGCCACGAACACGTTGTCACTGATCATCGACAACAGCCCATTGGCTATGAAGAACATGCTTGGCTGTGATTCCGGCGGCAGCGCAAGCACTGCGTGGATGATCGGGCTGAACAGGTGCTGTTCGTGGATCACCGCGACGATCGCGAAAAACACGACCAGCAGCGAGGTGAAGGGCAGGGCTTCCTGAAAGGCCTTGCCGATCTGGTGCTCGTCGATAATGCCGTTGAACGACGCGATCAGGATGATCACCATCAGGCCGATAAAGCCGACCTCGGCCACGTGCAGGGCCAGACCGGCAACCAGCAGCACCGCAGCGATGGCCTGAACGGCCAGTGCGACTTTCTGGGGTGTCTTGCGCTTGGCCTTTTCCTCGTGGGCAAATTCTTCCAGAACCCGTCTTACCGGTCTTGGCAGGCGGGCGCCGTAGCCGAACCAGCCGGTTTTCTCCAGCAACAGGCAGGTTGTCAGACCCGCGGCCAGCACCGGCATGCTCACGGGCGCCATCAGCAGGAAGAACTCGGCGAAGTTCCAGTCCGCCACCCGGGCAATCAGCAGATTCTGCGGCTCGCCGACCATGGTGCAGACGCCACCCAGGGCGGTACCTACAGCGCCATGCATCAGCAGGCTGCGCAGAAAAGCACGAAACTCCTCCAGGTGCTCGCGATGCAGGGGCTCATCGTCCTCTGACGCGCCGCTTGCCTCCTCCTGGCTCGAGCCGGCAGACGCCACCTTGTGGTAGACCCCGTAGAAGCCCACCGCCACGCTGATGATCACCGCGGTGACGGTCAAGGCATCTAGGAAGGCCGACAGCACCGCGGCTACCAGACAGAATGAGAGTCCCATCAACGACTTGGAGCGGATGCCGAGAATCAGCCGAGTGAAGGTCACCAGCAACAGTTCCTTCATGAAATAGATGCCCGCGACCATGAAGATCAGCAGCAGTATCACCGGAAAGTTGGTGAGTACCTCGGCATACAGGGCGTCCGGCGTGGTCATGCCGATCACCAGTGCCTGCAGGGCCAGCAGGCCGCCGGGCAGCAGGGGATAGCATTTGAGCGCCATGGCCAGGGTGAAGATGAACTGCAGAACCAGTACCCAGCCGGTGATGTACGGGCCAGCCATCCAGAGCAGCAGGGGATTGAGTACCAGAAAAGCGACAATGGTGCGCTTGTACCAACCGGGGGCCTGCCCCAGAAAGTTATGCGCCAACGCGGGCAGCACGGAAGTGGTCATTGGAAAGTCCTGTCAAAAGGTATGGGAAGAAAGCTCTGAATGAGGTTTCATTCGCGCAGGCGAAACGTCATTCAGGGTTTTCCTCGATACCAGTTCTCCGTTTCGGTGCAGCATGAAGAGAGCGCAACGGCTCTGGAGCGGGCAGGCGCGGGCAATAATACAGCAGCGCGACCCATTGGTCAGTTAGTAAAGTGTCGCGCCAAGAGGGTCAGCTATGCCGTTGATCCTTATACTTGTTATATTTGGACTTTTGTAACAGTCTTGTCCCATGAGGCGGCGCATGAGGCCGCACCCGCACTTTGGAGTAGATGCAGATGTCCGAATACCAAACACTGCTCGTCGAGCAGGTCGGCAACGTGGCGCACGTGCAGATCAATCGCCCCGAGAAGATCAACGCCATGAGCGCCGCATTCTGGGAAGAGATCATCACCGCCTTTGACTGGATCGACCAGACCGACAGCGTGCGGGTGGTGGTTATCAGCGGGGCTGGTAAACATTTCTCCGCCGGTATCGACCTGATGATGCTGGCCGGGGCTTCCCACAAGATGGGATCGGACATCGGTCGTAACGCCGACGTTATCCGTCGTAACGTGCTGCGGCTCCAGGCTTCCTTCAACGCCGTCGATCAGTGCCGCAAGCCGGTCATTGCCGCGATTCAGGGCTATTGTATAGGGGGAGCCATCGATCTGATCACGGCCTGTGACATGCGTTACTCGACCGCAGATGCGCACTTCTCCATCAAGGAAATCGATATGGGCATGGCCGCCGATGTGGGCACCCTGCAGCGATTGCCGCACCTGATCGGGGATGGCATGATGCGGGAGCTTGCCTATACCGGACGTGCATTCGACGGTGCAGAAGCGGCTGCCATGGGCCTGGTCAACCGGACCTACGCCGATCACGGCGAGCTGATGGACGCGGTCATGGGTCTGGCCCGTGACATAGCTGGCAAATCACCCCTGGCCATCCGTGGGACCAAGGAAATGATTCGCTTCAGCCGTGATCACAGCGTCGAAGACGGGCTCAACTATATTGCCACCTGGAACGCCGCCATGCTTCAGTCCGAAGACATGAAGCTCGCCATGGCAGCTCACATGAGCAAGAAGAGCGCTGAATTCGCTGATTGATAGCGCGTCAGGCCGATGGCAGGGAAGTTAGGAGAAAACGCGATGCTAACAGGCGCCACATCCCTGGATCTTGTCAGGGAAGAACTTTTCGCCAGCATGGGCGAAGTTGAGGATCTGCTTCAGCAGTTTCTGGAAGATCGGCATAACGGCAGCCTGTTGCAACAGGCAATCGAGGGATTGCATCAGCTTCGCGGGACCCTGGAACTCATCGAGCTCCGCGGTGCAGCCCTGCTGATGACCGAGATGATTGCGCTGGCAACCGACATTCCCGAGCACGACGGAGAGGATCGCAACGAGCCCCTGTCGGCCCTGTGCGATGGTCTCTTTCTCCTGGAACGCTATCTGCAACAGTGCCGGCATCAGGGGTTTGAACGTCCCGAACTGCTATTGCCGGCGATCAACCAGCTGCGTTCCCATCGCTCCGGTGTGGCGCCCTATGCCGACAGCCACTTCTACGCACTCTCGACCGCCGAATTGCCCCTTGGCCTGCGTGGCAACGACGACGCCGAGCCTCTGGACAAGCGCACCTTCAACCGTCTGCGCCAGATGTATCAGCTCGGCCTGCTGGGCATGATCCGGGGCGAGGGTGTCGCCGCCTCGGCGCCGTTGATGATGCGCGCCCTGCAACGCTGGGAAATGCGCCTGGATCGGGAGGCCGCGACATTGTGCTGGGCCGCAGCTGCCGCCCTCGAGGCCATCGAAGTCACGCCGCTGCAACTGACAGCGCCGCGCAAGAAGCTCTTCGCCCAGATTGACCGCGTTGCGCGCGAGCGCGGTGCCCGGGCCGGCGCTGCGCCGCCGCAGTCACAGCCGCAGCTATTGCGCGAGCTTCTGTATCTGGTCGCCCTCGGCGACGCCACCTGTGAGCGCTGCAATCAGGTCAAGCAAACGCTCAATCTGCCGGATACCGGCTATACCGAAATAGAACTGGAATCGGCCTTCCTGCGCCTGCGCGGGCCGGGAGTCGATGTCATGCGCTCGGTGGCCGATGCGCTGCGCGAGGAAATCACCGCGATCAAGGATCTGCTGGATCTGCTGGCGCGCAACGCTGGCGATGCAGAGCAGTCGCTCGATACCCTGGCAGCCGCCCTGGAACGACTGTGGAAGACCCTTTCCATGCTGGACCTGACGACCGTTGCCAGCGAGATCGAATCGGCGGCGCAGCAGCTGCGTCACTGGGCGGGTAACGACATGGCGCTGCTCGAAAAAGTTGCCGACGCCGTATTGCAGGCTGAAACGGCGGTCAACCGCCTGGACGAGAAAGGCAGTGACGTCGGCCCTGTCCCGGGTAACGGTCCCAACGTGAGCGGCGAGCCCGTGGAGTTGCGCGAAGCGCGCATCGTGCTGATCGAGGAGTCCCAGGCCGGTCTGTCCCTGGCCAAGCGGGCGATCACGGCCTACATGGAGTCGGGCAACGATCTGATGCACCTGATGAACGTGCCTTCCACGCTGGAGACCGTTCGCGGCGGACTGATATTCCTCGGCATGAGCCGCGCCGGCAATATCATCCACCAGTCGGCCCGCTACATTCAGGAAAACATGTTGCAGCAGCAGACACCGCCCCAATCACAGCAGCTTGAAGTGTTGGCCGATGCGTTGACCGGAATTGAATTCTACCTGGAGTCCGCCGAGCGCTCAGTCGTGGCGAACGCCGACGTGCTGGCGCTGGCCGAAGAGAGCCTTGCCGAACTCGGGTACCAGGTAGCAGGAGCCTGAGCAGTATGAGTATGTTGAACAGACGTTTTGTCCCCGCCACCCGCACAGCGCGTATTGAGGACGAGGACAGGGTAGTCATTTTTTACCAGCAGCAGTTCGGCATGCTGGAAGGCCGCTTTCTGCACGAGCCCGATGCCGTGCGCTTTCTCGGCAACGTGGAGCATCAGTTGCTGCTGGGCCACCTCGATGACAAGCCCTGCCATCTGCTGCGCATAAGTGACCCGGCTCCGGTGCCGGGGCTCAGCTGGCATGGCCTGCGTAATCTGATCGGCCAGGTGGACGACGATTTGTTCCGTCTTCTGGGCCTGGCCCAGCAGCTCGATGCCTGGTACGACAGTCATCGTTTCTGTGGACGCTGCGCCTCGCCCATGCAGCCGCGGGGCGAGGAGCGGGCCATGGAATGCACCCAGTGCGATCTGCGCCAATACCCCAAGCTGGCGCCCTGCATCATCGTGCTCATCCACCGTGACAATGAGGTGCTGCTGGCCCGGGCACCTCACTTTCGCCCGGGATTCTTCAGCACCCTGGCCGGCTTTATCGAGCCGGGCGAATCGGTGGAAGAGTGCCTGCATCGTGAAGTCATGGAGGAGGTCGGCCTCAAGGTCGATCAGCTGGAATATCTGGGCAGCCAGAGCTGGCCCTTCCCCAACTCGCTGATGATGGGGTTTCACGCACGCTATGTCAGTGGTGACATCGTGCCCCAGCCCGGCGAGATAGAAGAGGCACACTGGTGGTCGGTCGATGAACTGCCGGGGATTCCGCCCCAGGGCACCATTTCGCGCTGGCTGATCGAATGTCATCTGGCGCGTCTAGACGGACAACCTCTCCCGCCCGTTCCGGCCTGAGATACCACAGGAGATACCATGCAGTATTACGGTCTGGCCGGTCTGGTACTGGTCATTGTGGCGCTGATTCTGCTTGCCGTATTCCGCGCTGGCTGGCGCCTGGGTTGGCTGCTGCCCTGGCTCAAGGGCAACCTCCTGCTGTTGGGGGTATTGTTCGCCGGCGCCCTGGCGGTGGTCGCCTGGGAGTTGCAGCAGTTCAAGACCCTGGAGCCCGGAGCCAATGTCGCCACCCTGGAGTTTCGCAAGCTAGGTCCCCAGCGCTTCGAGCTGATATTCACCGCCGGGGCCGAGCCGCGCTCGATCATTCTGGAGGGCGACATGTGGCAGCTTGATGCTCAGGTCCTGCGCTGGCGCGGGCTGGGGCATGCCATCGGGTTGCAGGATGGCTACCGGCTTCACCGGCTCAAGGGGCGTTACATGGCCCTGGAGCAGCAGCGCGAACTGCTGGATGAAGAGCATGCCGGGGTGTTGCATGGCACGCCGGGCTGGCGAGATGCCTGGTACTGGCTGGATACGCTGGACGGCGGGGCCCTGCTGGAAACCGATGCCTTTGTGGTGCGCTTCATCCCGATGGCCGAAGGAGCCCGTTTTGGTATCGAGATAGGGGAAACCGGCCTGACGCCCGTGCCAATGAATCGGCAGGCGATGAACGCGATGCAGCGATCGGAGTAACGCAGGAACCGGTCCGGCGGGTGCCGGACCGGATATCACTTCAGGCGAGCATGCCGCCATCGACGTTGATAGCTGCACCCGTGGTGTAGCTGGACGCTTCGCTTACCAGATACAGCACGGTACCGGCCATTTCGCTCGGGTCAGCCGCGCGGCGCAGTGGGATACGCTGCAGGGCGGTCTTCAGGATCGAGTCGTTGGTGGTCAGGGCCGAAGCAAACTTGGTGTCGGTCAGACCCGGCAGCAGGGCGTTGCAACGAATGCCGAACTGCGCACACTCCTTGGCGAACACCTGGGTCATGTTGATAACGGCGGCCTTGGTGATCGAATAGATGCCCTGCATGTCGCCAGGGACACGACCGTTCACTGAAGCAACGTTCAGGATCGCACCGCCACCGTTTTCGCGCATCAGCTTGCCGGCTTCGACCGACATGAAGAAGTAGCCGCGAATGTTCACGTCGACAGTCTTCTGGAATGCGGTCAGGTCAGTGTCCAGCACGTTGCCGAAGTAGGGGTTGGTGGCCGCATTGTTAACCAGAATGTCCAGCTTGCCGAAATCGGCGCGGATCTTCTCGACGGTCGCGGTAATCTGCGCCATCTCGCCAATGTGACAGGCTATCGCCGTGGCCTTGCCGCCGGCCGCAACAATGGAATCAGCCACTTCCTGGCAGCCATCGATCTTGCGGCTGGAAACGATCACATGGGCACCCTGCTGGGCCAGCAGGCGTGCGATGGACTCGCCGATACCACGGCTTGCGCCAGTGACCAGGGCGACCTTGCCGTCCAGATCAAACAGTTGAGTCTTCTGCATATTCTTGTCCTCTTCGATGGGTTACAGAGTGGATTTGGCAATCACGTCCAGGCTTGTCTGTTCCAGCAGCTTGTTCATGTGAATAAAGCTGGCGAAGCGCTTGTCCTTGGTCTGGCCGTGGTAGAAACGGTAGTAGATCTGCTGCATGATCCCGGCCAGGCGGAACAGGCCGTAGGTGTAGTAGTAATCCAGGTTCGGAATCTCGATGCCGGCTTTCTCGGCATAGTAGTCGGCAAATTCCTGACGGGTCAGCATGCCCGGTGCATGGCTCGGCTGGCGACGCATCAGCTGGATGGGTTGCGGATCATCAGCCTGGATCCAGTAGGCCAGGGTGTTGCCCAGGTCCATCAGCGGATCACCGATGGTGGTCATTTCCCAGTCCAGTACGCCGATGATTTCC
>JAESUC010000222.1 GCA_016763285.1 Pseudomonas sp. | reverse complement strand
TCAGGACAACTTCGTTCCAGTCGCAACCTCGTCGAACTGCCTTGTGGGCTGTTGAGACACTGACCGATCCGATGGTTTGGGATACGGTCCGGAGGATCTTTTCAGATCCCCTGGCTAGCGGGAGCGACGTAATGATGCGACTTGGTTGGCAATAAGTCAATCGCATGTAGTGATTTTTTCGCCTTACTACATGGTGCGGGGGTGGCCCTGCGCCGGCTTTACAGGCGTTCGACCATCAAGCGAATGCTGCCCTGATCGGAACTGCGGGTGCTCAGGCGCCGGCCGATATCGCCGTCATTGCTGCGCGCGGTATCACCCAGACCGCCGACGGTGATCCACTCGCCGACACGACCGGTGACTACGGTGTCGGTCTGCTGCACATCAATGACCTCGTTGTTGTTGCGGTTGAGCCGATCATTGTTGGCGCTGAGCGTGATCGTGGCTAGGTTGCCGTTCAGCCGTACCGTGGCGTAAAAGCCCTGGGTGACATTGCGGTACTGGGTCTGCTGCACGACCCGACCATAGGCGTCGGTCGTGGTGGTGGTCAGGGGCACGCTCTGCCCGGACTGGATCAGCACCGGATAGCCTTCGCTGGCGGTGATGCGCCGCACACCGTCGCTCTGTCCCCGGGTTTCACGACGGATGATGCGTGTCTGGTTGCTGCCGTCGCCGACCACGATATCGCCCACACCGGTGTCAAAGCGGCTGTTGACCTCGAAGCCCCGCTCGCTGCCGCTGGTGGTTCCGCTGTTGGCCACACTGATGCGCAACTGCGCGGGTTTGCGATCCAGTTCGGCCACCAGCGCACGGATTTCCTGCATGCGTTCTGGCTCAGCGCGCACGATCAACTGGTTGCCATAGGCTGAGACGCGTTCGTCATCGCGCAGCATTGGCTGTAGCGCCGGGATGACACTCTCGGCCATGTTGTAGCCGAGCGTAAGGACTTCGGTCTGCGGTGCGGCCTGGGAAGGGCCGGCTGCGGTCAGCGCCAGTAAAAGCAGGCATGCGAGAACGGGGCGCCACGTGGATCTTTTCATAGCAGGAATCTCCTGATTGCCGAATCGCTCTGGCTGCTCGCCCATAGGTCCTCGAAGTGACCATGCCATCGGCGCACCTGGTCAGGACTGTTATACCTGACAAAGCCCTCGCGGCGTATCGCCCGGGGCAACATGAGAACGCCGGTGTCATCAATCAGCACGTACACCTGTGGATCCCTGTTGCGTTCCGGATGCTGCTTGCGGATATCCAGCAGGCTGGGAAAGCGGTGCATGAGATTGAGCGGGGTATGGCCCTGCAAAAATGCCTTGCTGGCCTCATGCAGCAGAATGCGTACGCGCGCCTTGGGTTGTCGCGCCACCAGTTGCTCCAGGGTGCTGATCACCTCTCGGCGATTGAACAGCCAGACCGCCTGGTCAGCTGCATATACCAGCACGCGTCGGCGGGCCTGGGACAGCATCCATAGAAGATGATCGGCGGCCTGTTGTTCGTCTATCTCTACCAGTTCGCGTTGCTCACCGAGCGTCCAGGGCAAGTCGAGGGCACGGGGCGGCGCCACCACTTCTTCGGGATTGTGGATACTGAAGCGGCCGGGGGAAAAAAATTCGATTGCCGGCAAGTCGGCAGGGTCGGCCTCGCGCCGCATGGCCAGGTGCGGGATACCGGCTTCCAGATACTCCTCGGAACAGGGCGTGAACCCCAGGCGGCGATAGAAATCCAGAGCATAGGTCTGGGCTGAGAGGTACAGCGTCTGCATGCCAAGGGATTGGGCGTGCGCCATGACCGCGCGCATCAACTGTTCGCCCAGGCCCTGGCCACGCCACTGTGGCATGAGTGCTACCCGGCCGATATGGCCGTCGCTCAGCAGTCGCGCGGTTCCGATCGGCTCCGCGCCACAGCTGATCAGAAAATGGGTGGAGCCGGCATCGTCTGCGTCCCATTCCAGCTCTTCGGGGATCTGTTGCTCATTGATGAAGACATGCCTGCGTATATCCCGCAGGGCCTCGGTGCTGCCCCAATCGGCTATGCGAACACTGATCTCATTCATCATCTCCCTCCAGCAGGAGGTCTCCCTTGGCCAGCAATTGCTCGATCAGCGTCCAGCCTTCGGCGTTGGAGCGCCAGGCCAGTATGGTGTCGCTATCGAGATAGTCGTTATTACAGACTAGTTGAACCAGCGGCAGGAGAGAAGGTGGCAGCACACAGTGCTCGCCACTGGCAAAGAGTACCAGTTGCTCGTCGGCTTCCCGGCGATAGGCAAGGCGGGCGCTGGGGTTGCGTACCAGACCATAGCCGCTCTCGAGGTCATCGGTCAGAATGTCGCTCGAGATGTCCAGGGGCTGTATCAGCTCCGGATAGCGTGGCTCGGTCATGTGACGCCCAAACCAGGTGGCCAGTGCGGCCTTGTCCTGGACCCGTTCCAGAATGATGCGCTGCAGCCGTTCGACAGTCTCGTCGTCGATTGCTGCCGGGTCGGCAGGCAATTGCAGGCCGTTATCACCATAGCGGCTCTGGTCGGTCAGTGACTGGCTGAGATAGTCGGTGAAATGCAGCAGGATTTCGCCGTGGCTGGGGGCTCTGAAACCGACCGAGCAGGTCATGCATTCATCTTCGGCAATGCCGTAGTGGGCGATCCCTGGCGGGATATAGAGCACGTCGCCGGGCTCCAGCACCCACTCCTGCTCCTCGACAAAATCCTTGAGGATACGCAGGTCAGGGTGCTCGAGCAGCGGGCTCTGGTCATCGCAGTGCTGTCCGATTTTCCAGCGTCGCCGGCCATGGCTCTGCAGCAGAAACACATCGTAGTTGTCGTAGTGCGGACCCACACTGCCGCCGGGGGCGGCATAGCTGACCATGACATCATCCAGTCGCCAGGAAGGCAGGAAGCTGAACGCCTTCATCAGCTCGGCCACTTCCGGTACAAACTGATCCACCGCCTGGACCAGCAGCGTCCAGTCCTGCTCCGGCAGGGTCTTGAAGTCGTCCTCGCCAAAGGGACCACGGCGCAGTTCCCAGGGCGTGGCGCCCTCGGTCAGTACGATGCGCGACTCGACTTCCTCTTCCAGCGCAAGGCCGGCCAGCTCGTCAGGTGACAGCGGGTTCTCCAGCTCCGGGAAGGCCTGGCGAACGAGCAGGGGTTTTTTCTGCCAGTACTCGCGCAGAAACCGTTCCGGACTGATGCCGCCCAGCAGGGTGGCAGGTTGCGGCAGCGTCATGGGTTACACCTTTTGGGGAGGGTCCAGCCCTCAGATACGTTTTGCCTGGGCCACTGCGCTGCCGATGTAGTTGGCCGGCGTCAGCGCCTTGAGGTCGGTTTTGGCCTGGTCCGGAATCTCCAGCGTATCGACGAACTCGAGCAGCGCCTGGGGCGTGATGCCCTTGCCGCGGGTCAGTTCCTTGAGTTTCTCGTAGGCGTCCGGCACGGCGTAGCGGCGCATGACTGTCTGGATCGGCTCGGCAAGCACCTCCCAGGTGCTGTCCAGATCATCAGCAATGCGTTGAGCATTGAGCTCCAACTTGCTGATTCCCTTGAGAGTTGATTCATAGGCAATCAGGCTGTGGGCAAAGCCGACGCCCAGGTTGCGCAGTACCGTAGAGTCGGTCAGGTCGCGCTGCCAGCGTGAAATCGGCAGCTTGCTTGCCAGGTGCTGGAGGATTGCATTGGCGATACCCAGATTGCCTTCGGAGTTTTCGAAGTCGATGGGGTTGACCTTGTGCGGCATGGTCGAGGAGCCGATCTCGCCGGCAATGGTTTTCTGCTTGAAGTATCCGAGGGAAATATAACCCCAGATATCACGGTCGAAATCGATCAGGATGGTGTTGAACCGGGCCGTGGCATCGTACAGCTCGGCAATGTAGTCATGGGGCTCGATCTGCGTGGTGTACGGATTGAAGTCCAGCCCCAGGGTCTGCTCGACAAAATCCCTGGCATTGGCTTCCCAATCGACATCGGGGTAGGCAGACAGGTGGGCGTTGTAGTTGCCCACCGCACCGTTGATCTTGCCCAGCAAGGGCACTGCGGCGATCTGCTTGATCTGGCGTTCCAGGCGGTACACCACATTGGCCAGTTCCTTGCCCATGGTCGTGGGGGAGGCGGGCTGGCCATGGGTACGCGAGAGCAGCGGAACATCGGCATGGGCCACGGCCAGGGAGCGGATTTCGTCGGCGATGCGCTGCATCAATGGCAGCATGACTTCATCGCGACCGGCGCGCAGCATCAGCGCGTGGGATAGGTTGTTGATGTCTTCGGAGGTGCAGGCAAAGTGGATGAACTCGTTCACCGCCTTCAGTTCCGGCAGGCCTTCGACCTGTTCCTTGAGCAGATATTCCACCGCCTTGACGTCATGGTTGGTGGTGCGTTCGATTTCCTTGATCCGCTCGGCATGCTCCAGCTGGAAGTCATCGACCAGGCGGTTGAGCAGCGCATTGGCCTGGTCCGAGAAGGGTCCGATTTCCGGGATCTGCGGATGCGCGGCGAGGCACTGCAGCCATCTCACTTCGACCTGAACGCGAAAACGGATCAGGCCATATTCGCTGAAAATAGTGCGCAGGCTGGCTGTCTTGCTGCCGTAGCGGCCATCAACCGGGGATACGGCGGTCAGGGAAGAGAGTTGCATAGGTATTCTCGTCAAAAGGTAGGGCGGAAAAACGCCAGATGATACACCAGATCAGGCTGCTTTGGGCCGGGCACCGGGCAGGAAGATGCTGATCATGGTCGATGCGAAAATCAGCGCAGCGCCAATCCAGGATGACAGCCCGGGCATCTCGCCCCACAGGAACCAGGCAAAGATGCCCGAGAAGACAATCGCCAGATAGCTCAAGGGACCGATCTTGCCGGGCGGTGCCAGGCTATAGGCACGGGACATCAGCAGTTGGCTGACGGTGGCGATCAGCCCGATTGCTACCAGCATGCCCAGTTGAGTGCCGTCCAGGGGTTGCCAGGCCCACAGCAACGGGATGGCCGAGAGCAGCGATGAGAACATCGCAAAGTAGAAGACGATCCGCGTGGCCGGCTCGGTATTGCTCATCGCGCGGATTGACACGAAGGCGCAGGCAGCAAGCAGGCTGGCTCCAACCCCCGCCAGGGCGTTGGGGTCGAACAGGGCACCGGAGGGTTTGGCCACGAGCAGCACGCCGGCAAAACCGAGCAATACCATGAAGATCATGCGCGTGGTGAGCGACTCGCGCAGCCACCACCAGGCGAGCAAGGGGGTGAACACCGGGGCGGCATAGGTGAACAGCATAGCGTCAGCCAGGGGCAGATGGGCGATAGCGTAGAAAAAGCAGTACATCGCGCCGAGGCCGAAGAAGGTGCGCAGGAAATGGGCACGCAGGTGCTGGGTGCGAAAGGGAGCGAATCCCCTGGTCGCTATCATGGGCAGGAAGAAAACGACCCCCAGCAGATTGCGAAAGAACACCACATTCTCATTGTTGACGGTAGCCGAGACCTCGCGGATCAGAATGCCCATGATGGCGAAAAGCAGCGCCGAGCCGGCGAGAAACAGGGCACCCTTGCGGGGATGGTCGAGCCTGACCAGCTCAACCATTGAGCACCGAATGGGTCGCGTCGAGCAGCTTCTTGCGCGCAAACAGCAATTGCCAGCGATGGCCGCCGAGCTGACGCCAGAGTCTCGCCGAGCGGATGCCGGCCAGTAGCAGGGCGCGGATGCTGTTGGCAATGTCGGGCTGCTGCAGGTAGCGCATGTCACCGTGCACCTGGATGCGCAGCCGCAGCGTGCTCAGGGTGTCCTGGTAGATGCTGCCAAGTGAGGCGGCGACATTGTCATGCAGAATGCCGAAATGCTCGACCTGCGAACCTGCCTGCTCCAGCCGGCTGCCGAGTACGCTGAGCATATCGTCGCGTTTGCTGAGCTGCCGCTCCAGGGTCAACAGGTTCATGCTGTAGCGCAGTGCGTCGCGTTGCAATGCGGCGGTATCACGCTCAAGCATGGCCTGCAGCGCCTGAATGCCGCGGCGAATGTCGTGGGGTGTGCCGCCGTAGATCTGCATCACGTCATCCGGAGAGCGCTCGAGAATGCTGCCGAGCAGACAGGATACCGGTCCCTCGCTGACCTGACCGGTACGGGCCAGCTTGTCGACCTGAATGGCGGCTTCGAAAATCGCGCCCAGCGCGATGACCTGTTCTTCGGCGTTGGTCATGCAGCGTCCTTATCGTAAGCAGGTATTGCTGTTTCAATGACGCCGCCGCCCAGACAGACGTCTCCGTCATAGAGGACCACTGACTGACCGGGGGTGACCGCCCGCTGGGGCGTATCAAAGCGAATCAGGTAGCCGTCGGCCGTCCGTTCCAGGGTGCATGCCTGGTCGGGCTGGCGATACCGTACCTTGGCGGTGAGATGCATGGGTGCCGGGACCTCCAGGTCGTTGACCCAGTACAGCGTCGAACAGCCCAGGGCGCTGGAGAACAACCATGGATGATCATTGCCCTGGCCGACGATCAGGACATTGCGGTCCAGATTCTTTTCCAGGACATACCAGGGGTCATCACTGGCGCCCTGGAGGCCGCCGATGCCCAGGCCCTGGCGCTGACCGATGGTGTGGTACATCAAGCCGTGATGTCGGCCAATGACCTTGCCGTCGGTGGTTTCGATATCACCCGGCTGGGCCGGCAGATACTGCTTCAGGAAATCACTGAAACGCCGCTCTCCGATAAAGCAGATGCCGGTAGAGTCCTTCTTGCGCGCAGTGGCCAGTTGGTACTTTTCGGCGATACGGCGAACTTCCGGCTTTTCCAGTTCCCCGACCGGAAACAGCGTCCGCGCGATCTGCTCGGCGCCGACTGCATGCAGGAAGTAGCTCTGATCCTTGTTGCCATCCAGGCCGCGCAGCAGCAGTGTCTGACCATCGCGCTCGGCCCGGCGCACGTAGTGCCCGGTCGCGATCAGGTCGGCGCCGAGCATCAGGGCATAGTCGAGGAACGCCTTGAACTTGATTTCACGGTTGCAGAGGATGTCCGGGTTGGGGGTACGTCCAGCCTGATACTCCGCGAGAAAATGCTCGAACACGTTATCCCAGTATTCCGCCGCAAAGTTGGCGGTGTGCAGCTTGATGCCCAGGCGGTCGCTCACGGCCTGGGCGTCGGCCAGATCCTCGCGCGCCGTGCAGTATTCCGTGCCGTCGTCCTCGTCCCAGTTCTTCATGAACAGGCCTTCAACCTGGTAGCCCTGCTCAAGTAGCAAAGCGGCTGATACGGATGAATCGACGCCGCCGGACATGCCGACGATGACGCGGGTCTGGTCGGGAGGGGTGGCAATTGGGGTTGTCATGTCAACGAAACAGATCCAGTGAATAGTGAGGTTTGGCCATGTAGTCGCGAATGCAGTCGAGCACCAGATGGCTGCGCAATTGGGCGCGGCGCGCCTGAATCTCGTCCAGGGTCAACCAGGGTGCGCCGACGATGCCGTCGTCGAGGGTTCTCTGCGGGTCATGCTGCACCAGACGCCCGCTGAAGCAGTGACGCAGATAGCTGGTGCCGTTATCGGCCACGAACAGATAGATGCCGACCGCGGCAGTGATCTCTACCGTGCATCCGGTTTCTTCAAGCGCCTCGCGCTCGGCAGCCTGGATAAGACTTTCGTCTTCTTCCAGGTGACCGGCCGGCTGGTTTAAAACTAGCCGCCCGTCACGGTACTCTTCGACCATCAGGAAGCGACCCTGGTCCTCGACGATGGTGGCGACAGTCACGTGGGGTATGAAACGCATGCAGGGCTCCTGAGCAGGCTACATAGGGTAGCTCAAATCCGGGGCGGGGGTGAACCATCGGTACGCTCAAGGCGGTGTCGCCGAACTGGATTTGATGGTAAAAAAGGCTAGGATGCTGGAAAGCGGTCGGGTAGTTGAGATGTAGTGATACTACATATTTCGGCGGCCGATAGCTCAGTGTGGAGTACTCAAGGTGAGTATCGCCGCAGGAAAGAGCCGGTTACAGCCGGCAGCTGAAAAAGGCGTGACTTTTTGTAGGAAAACTACAACAATGTGCGCCATCAGCAAGACCGTATTCTCTGGTCCCGGGTTACCCCGCGGGGCCATTCATGACAACGACAACATAACGGAGTCAACAATGGGATACCAAAAGATCCAGGTGCCGGCTAGCGGCGACAAAATTACCGTGAACGCCGACCAGTCCCTCAACGTGCCGGAAAACCCGATCATTCCCTTCATCGAAGGGGATGGGATCGGCGTGGACATTTCGCCGGTCATGATGAAAGTGGTCGATGCGGCCGTCGAGAAAGCCTACGCAGGCAAGCGCAAGATCTCCTGGATGGAAGTGTACGCCGGTGAGAAGGCCACCCAGGTGTATGACCAGGATACCTGGCTGCCGGAAGAAACCCTGCACGCAGTCAAGGATTACGTCGTATCCATCAAGGGTCCGCTGACCACGCCGGTGGGTGGCGGCATTCGCTCCCTGAACGTCGCGTTGCGCCAGCAACTGGACCTGTACGTCTGTCAGCGTCCGGTTCGCTGGTTTACCGGTGTGCCGAGCCCCGTGAAGAAGCCGGGCGATGTCGACATGGTGATCTTCCGCGAGAATTCCGAAGATATCTATGCCGGTGTCGAATTCAAGGCCGGTACGCCCGAAGCCAAGAAGATCATCAAGTTCCTGCAGGAAGAAATGGGTGTTACCAAGATCCGTTTCACCGACATGTGCGGCATTGGCGTCAAGCCGGTTTCCGAGGAAGGCACCAAGCGTCTGGTTCAGAAGGCGCTGCAGTATGCTGTGGACAATGATCGCAAGTCGGTCACCATCGTGCACAAGGGCAACATCATGAAGTTCACCGAAGGTGCCTTCAAGGAATGGGGCTATGAGGTGGCACGTGACGATTTCGGCGCAGAGCTGCTGGACGGCGGTCCCTGGATGCAGTTCAAGAACCCGAAGACCGGTCGCAATATCGTGGTCAAGGATGTGATTGCCGATGCCATGCTTCAGCAGATTCTGTTGCGTCCGGCTGATTACGATGTAATCGCTACCCTGAACCTCAACGGCGACTACCTGTCTGACGCGCTTGCAGCCGAAGTCGGTGGCATCGGTATCGCTCCGGGTGCCAACCTGTCCGATTCAGTCGCGATGTTCGAAGCGACTCACGGTACAGCGCCCAAGTACGCCGGCCAGGACAAGGTCAACCCCGGTTCGCTGATTCTGTCTGCCGAGATGATGCTGCGCCACATGGGTTGGGTCGAGGCAGCTGATCTGATCATCAAGGGTACCGAGGGCGCTATCGCCAACAAGACGGTTACTTATGACTTCGAGCGTCTGATGGACGGCGCCACGCTGCGCTCCTGCTCCGAGTTCGGTGAAGACATGATTGCCAGCATGGGCTGAAACGCCTGTTGTGGCAGTAATGACAAGGCCGGCTAATGCCGGCCTTGTTGTTTCAGGCTTACCACCGGGGAAGGTCAGTGATGAGTGGCGTGGGCCTCTTCTGCCCTGTGCTCTGTTTCCGGATGGGCGGTGGCTTCAACCAGTTCATGGGCCTGTATATTGACCGCATGGAGGCCCTTGGGGCCCTGGATGATTTCGAAGCGGACCGGTTGCCCGGCCTTGAGCGTACGATAGCCGTCCATCTGGATTGCTGAGTAATGAGCGAAGAGGTCTTCATCCCGGCCTTCGGCTATAATGAAGCCGAACCCCTTGGCGTTATTGAACCATTTCACCTTGCCGTATTGCATGCCACATCCCTCGTGCTGCCCCCGGGTAGGGGAATGTATT
>JAESUC010000221.1 GCA_016763285.1 Pseudomonas sp. | reverse complement strand
TGCGGCTTTCGTCGTCCAGATAAGGGCGATGATCCTGCAGCTCCATGAAGCGATACGATGCGGGTGCTTCACGGGTGTAAAGCACCATTCTCTGCCACACCACCGCAAATTTATCGTAAGGGGTCAGGCTCGGCTCCAGCTTAGAGTAGAGGCGTTTGTGCAGATTGACCTTCTCTTCTCTGAAAAGCTGATTCACCAATTCTTCCTTGCTGCTGAAGTATCGGTAAATAGTTCCTGTACCTACACCAGCCTCTTCGGCCAGTGCCGGCATCGGAACCCCGTTGACACCGCCCTCGGCAAAAACTTTCAGCGCTGCCTGCAAGATGGCAGCGCGCTTGTCCTTGATCTTGGGTCGAGGTACCTCTGATGCATTCGAATGAGTATTCATTCGCCCATGTTATCCGGTATTACCCTCCAGTACATAGCTCTTGTGAAAGAATGAAGCCTGCGGAAAAGACCGTAGACTCCACGGCATGATGCTCGAAATGAACGAACATTCATTCTGTGTCACTTTAGCCGATGCGGTTGCCGCTGCCAAGCGATGGTTTGTGGGGGACTGGAGATATAAAAAAGGCGCCGATAGGCGCCTTTGTGTTCTAGGAGGTTCTGCGGCTGCTGATCACCGATTGCCAGGTGACCTGCTCGTCATCCTCGGGTGGTGGCATTCGACTGCGCTTGTCGGCGCTACGCACCAGGAACCAGGCGAGCAGGGTGAACAGACCCACGGCAAGCAGAATGACGCTGGCGATCGCGTTGATCTCCGGCTTCACGCCCAGACGTACGGCGGAAAAGACTTCCATCGGCAGCGTGGTCGCACCCGGGCCGGACACGAAGCTGGCCAGAACCAGGTCGTCCAGTGACAGGGTGAACGACAGCAGCCAGCCAGCAGCAATCGAAGGTGCAATCATCGGCACGGTGATCAGCAGAAAGGTTTTCCACGGCGGGGCGCCGAGGTCCATGGCCGCCTCTTCGATGGATTGATCGAGCTCACCAAGACGGCCACTGACCACGATCGCCACATAGGCGGTACAGAACGTGGTGTGGGCAATCCAGATGGTCATGATCCCGCGTTCGGCCGGCCAGCCCAGCAATTGCGCCATGGCAACGAACAGCAGCAGCAATGACAGACCCGTGATCACCTCGGGCATGACCAGTGGTGCTGTGACCAGACCGGAGAACAGCGTGCGGCCGCGGAAGCGCTTGATCCGGGTCATCACGAAGGCGGCCAGGGTGCCCAGCGCTACGGCTGCGCAGGCGGTGTAGAAGGCGATCTGCAGGCTGCGCTTGACCGCGTTCATCAGCTGGGTATTGTCCAGCAGGCCGACATACCAGTGCACCGACCAGCCGCCCCAGACCGTCACCAGGCGCGAGGCGTTGAACGAGTAGATGACCAGAATGACCATCGGGATGTAGATGAACGCCAGGCCAACCCAGAGCGCGACGGTAGAGAAATCGGGACGCTTGCTCATGCGTTCTTCTCCATGGCCCGGGACTGGTTGTAGTGGAAGAAAATGATCGGAATCAGCAGGATCGCCAGCATGATGATGGCCAATGCCGCCGCTACCGGCCAGTCGCGGTTGTTGAAGAATTCCTGCCAGAGGATCTTGCCGATCATCAGGGTTTCGGGGCCGCCGAGCAGCTCGGGAATCACGAATTCGCCCACCACGGGAATGAACACCAGCATGGAGCCGGCAATGATGCCGGTCTTCGACAGCGGCACGGTGACCTTCCAGAATGCCTTGAGCCGGCCGGCACCCAGATCCATGGCCGCTTCCAGCAGGCTGTGGTCATGCTTGACCAGGTTGGCGTAGAGCGGCAGCACCATGAACGGCAGGTAGGCATAGACCACGCCGATATACACGGCGGTATTGGTGTTGAGAATTTCCAGCGGCGAGTTGATCAGGCCGGTCCACATCAGGAAGTTGTTGAGCAGGCCATTGGTGCTGAGAATGCCCATCCAGGCGTACACGCGAATCAGGATGGCGGTCCAGGTCGGCATCATCACCAGCAGAAGGTAGACCAGCTGTTTTTCGCGGGGCGCCCGGGCAATGGCCAGGGCCATCGGATAGCCGAGCAGCAGGCAGACGATGGTGGAGATCAGCGCAATCTTGAGCGATCCCAGGTAGGCCGCCAGGTACAGCGAGTCCTCACTGAGGAAGATATAGTTGCCCAGATTGATCATCACCGTCAGGGATTGCTCGGCGTATTCGAACAAGGGACTGTACGGCGGGATGGCGATGGCGGCCTGGGAGAAGCTGATCTTCAGCACGATGGCGAAGGGCAGCAGGAAGAACAGGAACAGCCACAGATAGGGTACGCTGATGACCCAGAATCGTCCGCTGGGCAACAGCCGGGAGATTGATGGTTTCATGAGTGCAAGATTACCCCGCTGTCGTCATCCCAGCTGATATACACCTGATCTTCCCAGGTCATGCGCGGCAGTCGGCGCTCGGAGTTGGCGAAGAATGTCTGCACGATATGCCCGCTGGCCAGCTTGATGTAGAACACCGAATGGCCGCCCAGGTAGGCGATGTCGTGGATCTCACCGTGGGCCCAGTTGTACTCGGACTCGGGCTTTTCCACGGTGACCCAGACCTTTTCCGGTCGCAGGGCGTAGGTAATGTTCTTGTCCTGCACCCGGGTGGTAATGCCGTGGCCGATGTAGATCGGCCGATCGAGTTCGGGGCACTCGATGATCGCGTGGTTCTCCATATCGGCAATCAGCTGGCCTTCAAAGATGTTCACGCTGCCGATGAACTCGGCGACATGGCGGCTGGCCGGGCTCTCGTAGATATCCATCGGTGAGCCGACCTGGGCGATCCAGCCCTGGTGCATGATGGCGATGCGCTGGGCCATGGTCATGGCCTCTTCCTGGTCGTGGGTCACCATGATGCAGGTCACGCCGACGCGCTCGATGATTTCGACCAGCTCGAGCTGCATCTGCGAGCGCAGTTTCTTGTCCAGGGCGCCCATGGGCTCGTCCAGCAACAGCACCTTGGGGCTCTTGGCCAGAGAACGTGCCAGGGCAACCCGCTGGCGCTGGCCACCGGACAGCTGGTTCGGCTTGCGCCGTGCGTACTCGGTCATATGCACCAGCTTGAGCATCTCGGCCACACGGGCATTGATTTCGCTGCGGCTGAGTCGGTCCTGCTTGAGGCCGAAGGCGATGTTCTGCTCCACCGTCATGTGCGGAAACAGCGCATAGGACTGGAACATCATGTTGATCGGCCGCTCATAGGGCGGCAGGTCGGTAATATCCTGGCCATCGAGGAATACCCGGCCTTCGCTCGGTCGTTCGAAACCGGCGAGGATGCGCAGCAGGGTCGACTTGCCGGACCCGGAGCCGCCGAGCAGGGCGAAGATCTCACCGCGGTTGATGGTCAGGCTCACGTCGTCGACCGCCAGGGCGTCGTCAAAGCGTTTGCTGACCCGGTCGATACGCACAAACTCGTCGGGTTCGGCCTTGGCCATGGCCTGTTTCATGGCTCCTGCTGCACCAACCATAATATTCTCCGCATGTACCAGTAATGACCCATGCCACATCCGGCACGGGTTGATCAATTCGGGATAGAACTAAAAAAGGGGCTGCCCAGGACAGCCCCTCTGGTCTTACTGGCCGGACTTGATCCGGTTCCAGGAACGGGTCACCGTACGCTGGGCTGCGAGGGGACGCGGCTTGGCGATGTACAGTTTGTCCATGACTTCTGCTGTCGGGTAGATCGCCGGATCATTGAGGATCTCCTCGTCGATCAGCTCGTTGGCCGCCTTGTTCGGGTTGGCGTAGGCCACGTAATCGGTGATCGGAGCCACGACGTCAGGGCGTAGAATGTAGTTGATGAACGCATGGGCGTTATCAGGGTTGGGTGCATCCTTGGGAATCGCCATCATGTCGAACCAGAGCTGGGTGCCCTCCTTCGGAATGGTGTAGGCGATGTTCACGCCATTCTCGGCTTCTTCAGCCCGATATGCGGCCTGGAAAACGTCGCCGGAGAAGCCGACCGCGACGCAGATGTCACCATTGGCCAGCTCGCTGATGTAGCGCGATGAGTGGAAATAGCGCACCGAATCACGCACGCTCATCAGCAGTTCCTCGGCCTTTTTCAGGTCTTCGTTGCTGGTGCTGTTCGGATCCAGGCCCAGATAACCGAGCGCGGAGGTCATCATGTCGTCACCGGAGTCGAGCATGGAGATGCCGCAGCTGGACAGCTTGCTGGCGACCTCGGGATTGAAGACCAGATCCCAGGAGTCCACCGGGGCATCGTCGCCGAGGATGGCCTTGACCTTGTCGACGTTATAGCCGATGCCGTTGGTGCCCCACATGTAGGGAATCGCGTATTTGGTACCCAGGCCCACGGACTCGAGCTGGGTCAGCAGCTTGGGGTCCAGGTTGGTCATGTTCGGCAGTTTGCTGTGGTCCAGCTCCTGATACACCCCGGCCTGGATCTGCTTGGTCAGGAAGTGGTTGGAGGGCACGACCACGTCGAAGCCGGAGCGGCCGGTCAGCAGGCGCGCATCGAGGACTTCGTTGGAGTCATAGACGTCGTAGGTGACGTCGATGCCGGTTTCCTTTTCGAAGTTGTCGATGGTGTCTTCGGCAATGTAGTCCGACCAGTTGAATATCTTAAGCTCACCGGCATCCTGCGCACTGGCCGCCGTGCTGAACAGTCCGGCCGTAGCCAGAGCCAGCAGGGTCATTTTTATTGGCATTTTCACTGGAACTCTCATGCTTTCTCCTATTGCAGACTCCAGCCTGGGAGGGCCTGGTCTGTTTTCTTGCTGGAGGTCGGCGTCTGTTGACGCCGGCCGGTAGTGAACTGCTAGCCTGCTTCAGCGACCGGACTTGATGCGTGTCCAGGCGCGGGTGCGAACCCGTTCTATATTCGCTGGCAACTCGGCCAGCGTGAAGAGTTTATTCAAGGTTTCGTCGCTCGGATAGACACCCGGATCATCCAGTACCGCTTTATCGACCATGGGCAGCGAGGCCTTGTTGCCGTTGGCATAGGCGACATAGTTGGTAATGTCGGCTATGACCTCGGGACGCAGGATGTAATCGAGGAATACATAGGCATTATCGACGTTCTTGGCATCGACCGGCATCACCATCATGTCAAACCACATGGCTGCGCCTTCCTTGGGAATGGCGTATTTGACGACCTCGCCGTTTTCCGCTTCTTCGGCGCGCGCAGCGGCCTGCAGAATGTCCCCGGACCAGCCAACCGCCACGCAGATGTCGCCATTGGCCAGGTCGGTGATGAACTTGGAGGAATGGAAATAACGGATGTGTGGACGAATGCTCTGCAGCAGGACTTCGGCCTGATCGTAGTCATCCGGATTGGTGCTGTTGGGGTTCAGGCCCTGGTAGAACAGTGCCGAGGGGATGATTTCTGCCGGGGCATCGAGGAAGGCAACGCCGCACTGTGCCAGTTTTTCCATGTTCTCGGGCTTGAAGACCAGATCCCAGGAGTTGACCGGGGCGTCCTCACCCAGCACGGCCTTGACCTTGGCCTCGTTGTAACCGATGCCGGTGGTGCCCCAGAGATAGGGAAACGCGTACTGGTTGCCCGGGTCGTTGTTTTCCAGCGCCTTGAGCAGGACCGGATCGAGGTTGTCCCAATTCTCCAGGCGGCTGCGGTCCAGCGGCTTGAACGCGCCGGCCTTGATCTGCTTGCCGAGGAACTGGTTGGAGGGTACGACGATATCGAATCCGGAACTGCCGGACAGCAGCTTGGCTTCCAGCACCTCGTTACTGTCGAACACGTCGTACACCACGCGGATGCCGGTTTCGGCCTGGAATTTTTCCAGGGTATCCTCGGCGATGTAGTCGGACCAGTTGTAGACGTTGACCACTTCTTCTGCCGAGGCGGCGCTACTGAATGCCATGACGCAGGCCGCGGCGAACACTGTCTTGCTGTTGGATTTGCTCATTGCAGTCACTTCTCCCATGCGTTGGTGTTCACGCGGTCCGGGTCGCGTTACCGTGGAGCTGTCGCCACGCCCAATTGCTCGGCAGTCATGTCCAGCGCCTGCCAGGCCTTGGCGACCAGCTCGTCGATTTCCGACGGCTTGATGATCAGGGGTGGCGACATGATCATCGTGTCGCCTACTGCCCGCATCACCAGTCCGTTACGAACGCACATGTCGCGGCAGATGGTGCCGGCCATGCCCTTTTCTGCGAAGCGCTCCCGGGTGGCCTTGTTGCTCACCAGCTCGATTGCGCCCAGCAGCCCCACACCGCGAACTTCGCCCACCAGAGGATGTTCCGCCAGCTGGGCTATTTTGCTTTGCAAATACGGTGCCGCTTCCTGTTTCACATACTCGACAATTTTTTCGTCGCGCAGGATCTCCAGGTTCTTCAGGCCGACGGCAGCTGCCACCGGATGCCCTGAATAAGTGTAGCCATGGAAGAACTCGCCACCGTGCTCGATCAGCGTTTCGGCCACGCGCTCGCTGACGATGACGCCGCCCATGGGTAGATAGCCCGAGGTCATGCCCTTGGCAATCGGCATCAGGTCGGGCTTGAGATCGTAATACTGGCTACCGAACCATTCGCCGGTGCGACCAAAGCCGCAAATGACTTCGTCGATCACCAGCAGGATCTCGTAGCGGGCCAGAATGCGCTTGATTTCGGGCCAGTAGGTATCCGGCGGGATGACCACGCCACCAGCGCCCTGGATCGGCTCGGCGATGAACGCGGCGACCTGGTCCTCGCCCAGCTCCTGGATCTTGGCTTCCAGTTGCTGCGCGGCCCAGTGGCCGAATTCGTCGGGACTCATGTCACCGCCCTCGCCGAACCAGTAGGGCTGCGGAATATGCACGATGCCGGGGATGGGCAGATCGCCCTGCTCGTGCATCACCGACATGCCACCGAGGCTGGCGCCGGCTACCGTGGAACCGTGATAGCCGTTGACCCGGCCAATGATGGTCTTCTTGGTCGGCTTGCCCTTGAGATCCCAGTAGCGACGCACCATGCGCAGTACCGTGTCATTGGACTCCGAGCCCGAGCCGGTAAAGAACACATGGTTCATGTGCGCCGGCGCGATCTCGGCAATGGCGCTGGCCAGCTTGACCGCGGGCGGGTTGGCGCACTGGAAGAAGCTGTTGTAATAGGGCAGCTCGAGCATCTGCTGGTAGGCGGCATCAGCCAGCTCCCGGCGGCCATAGCCGATATTCACGCACCAGAGCCCGGCCATGCCGTCGAGCACCTTGTTGCCGTCGCTGTCCCACAGATAGACGCCCTCGGCCCGCTCGATGATGCGCGTGCCGCGGGCACCCAGATCCTTGTGGTCGGTAAACGGATGCAGGTAGTGCGCGTGGTCCATGGCCTGCAACTGTGCGGTACTGTATCGGGTCTGTGTGGTCATTGCGTTTCCTCGACCCCGGCGATACGCGCTGTATGCGCCGTGGGTTGTTCAGTTTTTTACATGTGGCCCGCAGGGCGTGCCTATACGCTCAGCAGGAGGAACTCGCGCTCCCAGCTGCTGATCACGCGTTTGTAGTTCTCGTGCTCGACGCGCTTGACTGCGACGTAGCCGCGGCAGAACTTGCTGCCCAGTACCGCCTCGATATCGGTGCACTGTTCCATGCGCTCCAGTGCGGATTCGAGGGTCAGCGGCAGACGCAGGTTGCGTCGCTCGTAGGCGCGACCCTTGACCGGCGCCGAGGGGTCAATCTTGTTGACCATGCCCAGATAGCCGCAGAGCAGGCTCGCCGCGATCGCGATGTAGGGGTTGGCATCGGCGCCGGGCAGGCGATTTTCCACCCGCCGGTTCTGCGCCGTGGAGTCTGGAACGCGCAGACCGGCAGTGCGGTTTTCCTCGCCCCATTCCACGTTTACCGGCGCCGAGGTGTCGGGCAGGAAGCGGCG
This sequence comes from Pseudomonas sp., assembly GCA_016763285.1. Classification (GTDB taxonomy): domain Bacteria; phylum Pseudomonadota; class Gammaproteobacteria; order Pseudomonadales; family Pseudomonadaceae; genus Halopseudomonas. Next base: position 18,936 of record JAESUC010000221.1, on the reverse strand, counting down.
GAACGAGTTCACGTTGGGTGCGAACAGCGGCAACACCTCCGGGATATAACGCTGCAACCCGCCGATATGGTGCAGGAACAGCTCGCTCATGCTGCCGTCGGGGTTGGAGAAGATATTCTGGCCGGTCTTGCGATCGATGATGCTCTGATGCAGGTGCATGGCGCTGCCGGGCTCATTGGTGATCGGCTTGGCCATGAAGGTGGCGGTCATGTCGTGCTTGAGCGCGGCTTCGCGCATGGTGCGCTTGAACACCAGGATCTGGTCAGCCAGGTGCAGCGGATCGCCGTGACGGAAGTTGATCTCCATCTGCGCCGTGCCTTCCTCGTGGATCAGGGTATCCAGATCCAGGCCCTGGGCCTCGCACCAGTCGTACATGTCCTCGAACAGCGGATCGAATTCGTTGGCGGCGTCAATGGAGAATGACTGGCGGCCGGTTTCCTGGCGGCCGGAGCGACCGATCGGCGGCTGCAGTGGCAGGTCCGGGTCTTCGTTGCGCTTGGTCAGATAGAACTCCATCTCCGGCGCTACCAGGGGCTGCCAGCCCTTGTCGGCATAGAGCTTGAGTACCTTCTTGAGGATGTTGCGCGGCGACATCTCGATCGGCTCGCCGGCCTTGTCATAACAGTCGTGGATGATCTGCGCGGTCGGTTCGATGGCCCATGGCACCAGGTAGATGCCGGTAAAATCGGGCTTGCAGATCATGTCGATGTCGGCGGGGTCGAGCAGGTCGTAGTAGATGTCGTCTTCCACATAGTCGCCGGTGACCGACTGCAGCAGGATGCTTTCGGGCAGACGCATGCCCTTTTCCGATATGAACTTCATGGTCGGTGCGATCTTGCCCCGGGCGATGCCGGTCAAATCGCTGACCATGCATTCGACTTCGGTGATCTTGTGTTCTTTCAGCCAAGCTTCGATATTGTTCATAAAATCCTCAGGAGTGCCGCGCCGCCCGGGCACGGCAGGCGTTACCAAACGCCTGGAACAGGGAGAGATAAAAGGGATTGTCGCTGACCTTCCATTCCGGATGCCACTGCACCCCGAGGGCGAACCCGGGTGCATCGGCAACGGTGAAGGCTTCGATCAAACCGTCTGCAGCGGTAGCTTCAGGCCGCAATCCGGTACCCAGCCGGTCCACGCCCTGGGTGTGCAGGGAGTTGACCTGTACCGAATTGCGACCGGCAATTCGCTGCAGTAACCCTCCCGGTTCCAGCTGAACCTCATGGGCAGGGCCATACTGGATCTCGATCGGCTGATCCTTGTCTTCACGGTGTTCCTGGTAGCTGCCGACCTCATGCAGACGCTGGTGCAGGCTGCCGCCGAAGGCCACGTTCATTTCCTGGAATCCCCGGCAGATGCACAGTACGGGAACACCTCGGTCGATCGCTGCCTTTATAAGCGGCAGGGTGGTGGCATCGCGCTTGGGGTCGTGCCGGGTGCCGGCGGCGCTGGCGGGCCCCGCATAATGATGGGGCTCGACATTGGAAGGCGAGCCGGTGAACATCAGTCCGTCGAGTGTGTCGAGCAGCTGGTCGACAGGCAGTTGCTCGCCCAGTGCCGGAATCAGCACGGGCATGCCATCTGCACCCTGGACAATGCCAAGGATGTATTTTTCACCTACTATATGAAACGGATGCAGGCCCAGCTGATCGGTACAGCAGGTGATCCCGATCAGCGGTTTTCGCGCACTTGACATGATTTACTGCCTGTAGTGAATAACGTACATGAATTCATTGTTGTTCAATTTTTCATACAATAGCAACAAAAAATAATTAACACAAAAGGCCCTTCAGGGGTTCCGATACAGGCTTCAAAAATGGCTCACGGCCCGGTTTGCGGCCTTATTTGGTGCGGCATGCACCTTCTTCGTGCATCAGCGATTCTATTGACTCGCCATAGGCTTTCGGATTTACTCTCATCCTGTAGCCAACGTGATTGATATATTTTACAAACAACAGGTGATATCCCATGCAATCCCAACCCGGAGCGGACGCTGCGGCAGCCATCGCGGCGCCGGTCAGTGTCCAGGAAGCTGAGGCCTTTTTGGCCGAGCATCCGGAAATTCATTTTATTGACCTCCTGATCGCCGATATGAACGGCATCGTTCGCGGCAAGCGCATAGATCGCTCGGCGCTGATCAAGGCCTATGAAAGAGGCATTGCCCTGCCGGCATCGATCTTCGCGCTGAACATTCAGGGCACCACGGTCGAGGAAACCGGCCTGGGTCTGGAGATCGGTGATGCAGATCGTATCTGTCTGCCGATACCCGGTACCCTGAATGTCGAACCCTGGCAGAAGCGGCCTACCGGTCAGCTCCTGATGACCATGTACGAAGTCGACCGCAAGACCCCCTTCTTTGCCGATCCGCGCTATGTATTGCAGCGTATCGTGCAGCGCTTCAGCGAGCTGGGCCTCAAGCCGGTATCCGCCTTCGAGCTGGAGTTCTACCTGATCGACCAGGAGAACATTACCGGCCGCCCACAACCGCCGCGCTCGCCGATGTCGGGCAAGCGACCCAATTCCGTTCAGGTCTATTCGATGGATGACCTGGATGAGTACGCCGAATTCCTCCAGGACGTCATCGAAGCTGCCCACGAACAGGGCATCCCCGCTGACGCCATTGTCGCGGAATCGGCGCCGGGCCAGTTCGAGGTCAACCTGCACCATGTCGATGATCCGGTGGTGGCGTGCGACTACAACGTGCTGCTCAAGCGGGTGATCAAGAGCGTGGCCTATGACCATGAAATGGATACCACCTTCATGGCCAAGCCCTACTACGATCAGGCTGGCAACGGTATGCATGTGCATATCAGTCTGGAGGATGAGAACGGCAAGAATATCTTTGCCCCGAATCCTGACGGATCGCTGAGCCAGACCCTGCGCTGGGCGGTGGGCGGTCTGCTGCAGACCCTGCCCGAGTACATGGCGTTCCTGTGTCCGAACGTGAATTCCTACCGGCGGTTCAGTCCCAGCTTCTTTGTGCCCTGCGCGGCAACCTGGGGTATCGACAACCGCACGGTCGCGGTGCGTGTGCCGGGCGGTGAGCCCGAGGCCATGCGCATCGAGCACCGCCTGGCCGGTGCTGACGCCAACCCCTATCTGCTGATGGCGGCGCTGCTGTCGGCCATTCACTACGGTATCAGCAACAAGATCGAGCCGCCGGAGATGACCGAGGGTAACGCCTACGAACAGCACGAGGCGTCCCTGCCGACCAACCTGCGTGATGCCCTGCGCGCGTTGGAGACCTCGGAAGTGATGAAGGAATACATCGGCGAGGAGTACCTCGACGTGTTCGTGCTGTGCAAGGAAAGCGAACAGGAAGAATTCGAGCGGACCATCTCCGATCTCGAATACATGTGGTATCTGCACACGGTATAAATCCCCGAGCAGCAGAAGATCCCGCCTTTTTGGCGGGATTTTTTTACCTGTCGATTCCGGGGTCGCCCCTGAGTCGAGCGCCCTGAACTTACTTGGCACCATCCGCTCCAAGGAATGAATACCCCCGTACCAAGGAGATCGCGATGACTCACCTGACCGCGTTGCCACGTCTGAAGTGCATGCTGGGCACGCTCTTTGTCGTCCTTGTCATTCCCGCGCTGGCCCAGGCTGCCGAGGAGATGGGCGCGCATACCGGCTCCGGCGCCCTGAGCAGCCACGATGGCGGTGCTGCGGATCGCGGTGGCGCCCCTCTGGGCCCGGGGCCGCGGGTGATCAATCCCGGGGATGCGGGTGGCTACAAGAGCGATGCGACCATTCATCGTACCGGGGATGGCGAGCGCACCAATGTCGACGGCAGCGAGTTTGAAACCGATCTGGAAGGGACCAGCAACACCACCTTTCCGGGAGATTGATCTGCCGGCAGGCAAGCCCTGGCTTCTGCCTGACCCTGTCTACCTGTGGTATCGTCAGCGGGCGGGCGCACCGGGACGCCCTCCGGATGCAGGATGTGATCAATGGCGGCCAAGCCTCTGCCCAAGCGACGTGCCAGCAGTCAGGAACGAATCGACCGGATCCTTGATGCCACGGCGAGCCTGCTGGCCCAGCGTTCGCTCGGTGAGCTGTCGATCTACGCGATTGCCGCCCAGGCGGATATCCCGCCCTCCTCGGTCTACCATTTCTTTCCCCAACTGGCCGATGTGCTCTCCGCTCTGGCGCAGCGTGTGTTCAATGAGCTCGATGGTGTGCTGAGTGATGCGGCCGAGCCGTTCGAACCAGGCAGCTGGGTGGAGGTGATCGAGCGGGTAGAGGATCGTTTCCAGCATTATTACCAGACCCACCCCGACGCCCGCGAGCTGCTGCTCGGGGCCCATGAGTTGGCCGGCATACGCCAGGCCGACCGGCAGCATGACAGCCTGCTGGGTCACAGTCTCAGAGCCTGTCTGGCCCGCTATTATCAGTTGCCGGCCTTGCCCGAGGATGTGGATATCTTCACCCTCGCCATGCAGGCGGCGGACAAGCTGCTGGCAATCGATCATCAACAGCACGGCGAGCTGACCGCCCCCATGCGACGCGAGGCGACGCGCATGATGGTGGCCTATCTGGGCTTTTATCTGCCCCCCGTGTTGCCGCGCAGCAGGTCGAAGGAGGCTGGCCATGGGGCTGATTGCCCGGCTGGCTGAGTGGCGCGAGAACCGGCAGCTCGGCAGCCTGGACGTCACCGAGGCGGACTGGCAGCAGGCCCTGGGCGACTGGCAGGTTTATCGTCATCTGCCACCCGAGATGCAGGCGCGCCTGCACCGGATGGCGCTACGTTTCCTGCTGCGCAAGTCCATGGTCGGTGCCCATGGGCTGGAGCTCAGCGACCAGGTGCGGCTACGCATCGCCGGCATGGCCGTGCTGCCGGTTCTGGAGCTGGGGCTGGACTGGTACGACAGCTGGCAGACCCTGGTGGTGCACGAGGGTCAGTTTGTTGCCGAGCACGAATGGATAGATGAGTTCGGTATCGCCCATGCCGAGCGCAGTGCCCTGTGCGGCGAAGCCGCCTCACGCGGGCCGGTGGTTCTCTCGCTGGAAGATGTACGATCGGCGGGCGGCGACGACGCCCAGAACGTGGTGCTGCATGAGCTGGCGCACACGCTGGACATGCGCAGCGAGGGCGCCAATGGTGCGCCACCCCTGCATCCCGGCATGGACGCTGGGGCCTGGAAGCGGGATTTCTCCGCGGCCTGGGAGGATCTGGCGCACCGGGTCCGAAGCGGGTTGACCGCCCCGGTTGATGATTACGCCCTGGAGGCGCCGGCCGAGTTCTTTGCCGTACTGACCGAGGCTTTCTTCGAGCAGCCCGGCCCTCTGGCCGACGCCTGGCCGGCGGTCTTTCGGCATCTCTGCGATTTCTATCGCCAGGATCCCCGATCCTGGCGGCTACAGGGTCTGGGGCGGGCGTAACGAGATGGGCAAAAGAATGACCGATATTTATCTGTAAAAAATGCGGATTCGTCTTCCAGATTTCCATTGAATAGTTGTTTGATCGATATTTATCCGGTATAAAGCGTTAATCAACCTATCAGGAGATTGCCATGTCCCGCCTTGTCAGTGTCGCCGCTACCCAGATGAGTTGTTCCTGGGATCGTCAGGACAATATTGCCAAAGCCGAGAAACTGGTGCGTGAAGCCGCCGCCAAGGGTGCGCAGATCATCCTGATCCAGGAGTTGTTCGAGACGCCCTATTTTTGTCAGAAGCCCAATGCCGAGTATCTGCAACTGGCGACCGAAGTGGATAAAAATCCGGCGATAGTCCATTTCAAGGCGCTGGCCAAAGAACTCGAGGTGGTCTTGCCGATCAGCTTTTTCGAGCTGGCCGGCCGCGCGCGCTTCAACAGTGTGGTGATCATCGACGCGGACGGCCGCAATCTTGGCCTGTACCGCAAGAGCCACATTCCCGATGGTCCCGGCTATCACGAGAAATACTATTTCAACCCCGGCGATACCGGCTTCAAGGTGTGGCAGACCCGCTATGCGAAGATCGGTGTGGGTATCTGCTGGGACCAGTGGTTTCCCGAGTGCGCCCGCTCGATGGCGCTGATGGGCGCCGAGATCCTGTTCTACCCGACCGCGATCGGCAGTGAGCCGCATGATCCGACCATCAGCTCCCGGGATCACTGGCAGCGCGTACAGCAGGGCCACGCCGGCGCCAACCTGATGCCGCTGGTAGCCAGCAACCGTATCGGCCGGGAAGAGCAGGACGGCTACGAGATTACCTTCTACGGCTCCTCCTTCATTGCCGATCAGTTTGGCGAAAAGGTGCAGGAAGCCAACGAAACCGACGAGACGGTGCTGGTGCAGCAGTTCGACCTGGATGCGCTGGAGCACATCCGCAGCGCCTGGGGCAGCTTCCGGGACCGCCGGCCGAATCTGTATGGTCCGATCAAGACCCTGGACGGGTCACTGGAGTCCTGATGTATACATTGCACAGCACGCCCCGCGCCGATGGTTACAGCATGCCGGCGGAATGGGCCGCCCACAGCCAGACCTGGATGGTCTGGCCGGAGCGGCCGGATAACTGGCGCCAGGGTGCCAAGCCGGCCCAGGCGGCCTTTGCCGAAGTGGCGAAGGCGATTGCCGGATTCGAGCCGGTGACTATCTGCGTCTCTGCGGCGCAGTACGAGAATGCCAATCTGCAGCTCAGCCACCCGGGTATCCGGGTAATCGAGATGAGCTCGGATGATGCCTGGGTGCGCGACACAGGCCCCACCTTCGTGACCAACGGTCAGGGTGGTCTGCGCGGTGTGGACTGGACCTTCAACGCCTGGGGCGGCTTCAACGGCGGGCTGTACTGGCCCTGGCAGCGCGACGACCAGGTGGCCGACAAGATTCTCGGCATAGAGCGCTGCCCGCGCTACCGCACCGAGGGGTTCGTGCTCGAGGGCGGGTCGATCCATGTGGACGGTGAGGGCACCCTGCTGACCACCGAGGAATGCCTGCTCAACAGCAATCGCAATCCGCATCTGCTGCGCGAGGAAATCGAAGTGGTGCTGGCCGATCATCTGGGTATCAGCAAGGTGATCTGGCTGCCCGAGGGCCTGTATAACGACGAGACCGATGGTCATGTCGACAATTTCTGCTGTTTCGTGCGCCCGGGTGAGGTGTTGCTGGCCTGGACCGATGACGAGGCCGATCCCAACTATTCACGCTGTCAGTCGGCACTCCGCGTGTTGCAGGCAAGCCGTGATGCCCAGGGCCGGGAGCTGGTGGTACACAAGATGCCGATACCCGGTCCGCTGTACGCCAGTGCCGAGGAGTGCGCCGGCGTCGACCGCGTAGCGGGCAGTCAGCCACGCGACCCGTCGATTCGCCTGGCCGGGTCCTACGTCAATTTCCTGATCGTCAATGACGGTATCGTTGCACCGAGCTTCGACGACCCCCAGGACGAACCGGCCCGCGAACTGCTGCAGCAGCTGTTTCCCGACCGCCGGGTGGTGACGGTGCCGGGCCGTGAAATCCTTTTGGGTGGCGGCAATATCCACTGCATTACCCAACAGCAGCCCGCCACCTGATCAGGCGGCGGGTCTGTCGAGCGGGTTCAGCCCGCGAGTAGCTCGCGTCCGCGCGCGACAGCGGCGCGCACCTGGGCTGGCGCAGTGCCGCCGATGTGATCGCGGGCGTTGACCGAACCTTCCAGGGTCAGCACCTCGAACACATCCTGTTCGATCTGATCGCTGAACTGGCGCAATTCCTCCAGCGTCATTTCGGCCAGGTCCTTGCCGCTCTCGACACCATACTTGACCGCATGGCCGACGATTTCGTGGCAGTCACGGAACGGCAGGCCGCGGCGTACCAGATAATCCGCCAGGTCGGTGGCGGTGGAGAAGCCGCGCAGGGCCGCCTCGCGCATCGCCTCGACCTTGGGCTGGATAGCCGGGATCATGTCGGCAAAGGCGCGCAGGCAGTCGCGCAGGGTATCGACGGCGTCGAACAGCGGCTCCTTGTCCTCCTGGTTGTCCTTGTTGTAGGCCAGCGGCTGGCTCTTCATCAGGGTGAGCAGGCTCATCAGCTGACCGTATACGCGACCGGTCTTGCCGCGCACCAGCTCGGGTACGTCGGGATTCTTCTTCTGCGGCATGATCGAGGAGCCGGTGCAGAAGCGGTCGGGCAACTCGATGAAGTTGAACTGCGCGCTGGTCCAGAGCACCAGCTCTTCGGAGAAGCGCGACATGTGCATCATCGCCAGCGCGGCGGCGGCGCAGAATTCGATGGCGAAATCCCGATCCGAAACGCCGTCCAGGGAGTTGCCCGAGACAGCCTCGAAGCCCAGCAGCTCGCAGGTGATGCTGCGGTCGATCGGATAGGTGGTGCCGGCCAGCGCGGCGCTGCCCAGTGGCATGCGGTTGACCCGCTTGCGGCAGTCCAGCAGACGCTCGCGATCACGGCAGAGCATCTCGAACCAGGCCAGCAGGTGGTGGCCGAAGGTAACCGGCTGTGCGGTCTGCAAATGGGTGAAGCCGGGCATGATGACCGCAGCGTGACGCTCAGCCTGATCCAGCAGGCCGGTCTGCAGACGCTGCAGCTCGGCGAGGATCACATCAATCTCTTCGCGCAACCAGAGCCGGATATCGGTGGCAACCTGGTCGTTGCGCGAGCGCCCGGTGTGCAATTTCTTGCCGGTAATGCCGATCTGCGCGGTCAAGCGTGCTTCGATGTTCATGTGCACGTCTTCGAGATCCACGCGCCAGTCGAACTGGCCGGCCTCGATCTCGCTCTGGATGCTGTGCAGCCCGGCGATGATGCTGTCGCGCTCCTCGTCGCTGAGCACGCCGACCCTGGCCAGCATGGTCGCATGGGCCACCGAACCCTGGATGTCCTGCTTGTACAGGCGCTTGTCAAAATCCACCGAGGCGGTGAAGCGGGCTACAAAGGCGTCGACGGGTTCGCTGAAGCGTCCACCCCAGGACTGGTTGGTTGTCTGGTCTTGGCTCATAGGTCGGATCGTTCCGCTGTCAAAAGTCATAGCATACCACTTCAGGCTTGCGCGATGGCGCCCCGCTGGCGGACACTTGAGCGATGAAGAACGGACTCTGGACCCTGCTCGCGCAACCCTATTCGGGGGAAGATTTTTTCCTCCCGGACCTGTGTTCGTCCGTGGCCGTGTTCACGCTGGTGGTGCTGGCCGAATTGCTGGTGCTCACCTGGGTGCTGGCGGTGCCCTCGGCGGGCGGATTCGACTGGCTCAGTCTGGCCATGGCCTCCCTGTTCGTGCAGTGGATCGTACTGCTGTCCGCTGCGCTGCTCTGCCGTCTGCGGGGCTGGATGCAGCGGCGCGCGCTCTGGACGGCGATCGCTGTCTGCTTCGTCGTCGTCATCGGGCTGACGCTCACCTTCACCGTGCTGGCTGACTGGGTGCTCGAGCAGGGCATGCTGGGCCAGCCGCGGCTGGAGGCTGAACAGATGCTGCGTCACGGTCTCATTGCACTGATCATGACCGGTCTGTTGCTACGCTATTTCTATCTTCAGCAGCAGTGGCAACGCCAGCATGACGCCGAGCTCAAGGCACGTCTGCAGTCGCTGCAGTCGCGCATCCAGCCGCATTTCCTGTTCAACAGTCTCAACAGCATTGTCAGCCTCATAGGAAGCGATCCGGCCAAGGCCGAGTCGGCCGTGCTGGATCTGTCCGATCTGTTTCGCGCCAATCTCAGCGAGGTCGGCGGGGTCGCCACCTGGGCCGAGGAGCGTCAACTGTGCGAGGGCTATCTGCGCATCGAGCATTATCGTCTCGGCGAACGCCTGCGGGTGGAATGGCAGGGCGAGCTGCCGGCGGCTACGCCGATGCCGCTGCTGACCCTGCAGCCCCTGCTGGAAAACGCGATTCTCCACGGCCTGCAGCCGAGTCTGGAGGGCGGCGATATCCGCATCGTCGCGGCAATGAATCAGGGCATGGTCGAACTGTTGGTGTCCAACAGTTGTCCACCGCAGGAGACCAGCCATCAGGGCAGCCGCATGGCACTCGATAACGTGCGTGCGCGCATGAATGTGCTTTTTGGTCCGCAGGCCAGACTGGAAGCCTGGCGTGACAGGGAGCGCTTCTTCAGCAGGCTGGCCTATCCTGTTAAGCAAACGTCCTCAATCTTGCAGAGAAGTCATTAAGGCATGAAGGCATGAAAGTACTTGTAGCCGACGATGAACCACTAGCCCGGGAACGCCTGACGCGTCTGATCGAGGCCTTGCCCGGCTATGATCCCTTGCCGGAAACGGCAAGCAATGGCCAGGAGGTGCTCGATCTGGTGCAGCGCGAGCACCCGGACATTGTGCTCCTGGATATACGCATGCCGGGCCTGGACGGGCTGCAGACGGCGGCAAAGCTGTGCGAGATGACCGATGCGCCAGCCGTCATCTTCTGTACCGCCCATGGCGAGTACGCGCTGGATGCCTTCGCTGTCAGTGCCGTCGGCTACCTGCTCAAGCCGGTGCGCAGCGAGGCACTGGCCGATGCGCTGGCCAAGGCGCAGAAGCTCAATCGCATGCAGCTGTGCAGTCTGGGTCGCGCCAGCGGTCAGGGTGAAGGCAATCCCGCCCGCAGTCACATCAGTGCCCGTACCCGCAAGGGTGTCGAGCTCATCCCGATCGACGAGGTGCTGTACTTCATCGCCGACCATAAATACGTGACCCTGCGCCATAGCGAAGGCGAAGTCCTGCTGGACGAGCCACTGAAGGCATTGGAAGACGAGTTCGGCGACTACTTCGTGCGTATCCATCGCAATGCGCTGGTCGCGCGGCACCGGATTGAACGGCTGCAGCGCAGCTCGGTCGGGCATTTCCATCTGCACCTCAAGGGACTGCCGGATGAGAATCTGACGGTCAGCCGCCGTCACGTACCCGGCCTGCGCAAGCTCATGGACCACCTGTGATACCAGCGGCCGGGCAAGGTCGCATGGATGCCCGCCGGAGCATGACGTATCATGCAGGCTGGTTTTGAGCGAGAATCCCATGAGTCGACATCTGCGTATTGCCACCCGCAAGAGTGCCCTGGCCCTGTGGCAGGCCGAGTTTGTCAAGGCGCGCCTGGAACAGCTTCACCCCGATGTAACCGTCACCCTGGTACCCATGGTCAGCCGTGGCGACCAGTTGCTGGATTCGCCGCTGGCCAAGATCGGTGGCAAGGGTCTGTTCGTCAAGGAACTCGAGGCTGCCATCATCAGTGATCAGGCCGATCTGGCGGTACATTCGATGAAGGACGTGCCCATGGCATTTCCCGAAGGCCTGGGCCTCTACGTGATCTGTGAGCGCGAAGACCCGCGTGACGCCTTTGTCTCCAACCGTTATGAAAGTGTCGACAGCCTGCCCCAGGGCAGCGTGGTCGGCACCTCCAGTCTGCGTCGGCAGGCCCAGATCATGGCCCGGCGTCCCGACCTACAGGTGCGCTTCCTGCGCGGCAACGTCAATACGCGCCTGGCCAAGCTCGACGCCGGCGAGTATGACGCGATCATCCTGGCGGCTGCCGGGCTGATGCGACTCGGCTTTCACGACCGCATTCGCTATGCGATGCCCCCGGAGGAAAGCCTGCCGGCCGGTGGTCAGGGCGCCGTCGGTATCGAATGCCGCAGCGACGACACCGAGCTCCATGCCCTGCTGGCGCCGCTCAACAATGAAGACAGTGCGCTGCGGGTCCGCGCCGAGCGGGCGCTGAACACTCACCTCAATGGCGGTTGTCAGGTACCGATTGCCTGTTATGCCGAGCGCAGCGATGGCCAACTATGGCTGCGTGGCATGGTCGGCGATCCGGATGGGACCCTGTTGCTGACCGCCGAGGGCCGGGGGCCGGAGGCGGCGCCCGAGGAACTGGGAATCCGCGTGGCAGAGGACCTGTTGAATCAGGGCGCGCAGAAAATCCTCGACGCGGTGTATCAGGGGGCTGAAGGCCGGTGACCCCTGCGGTTCTGCTGACCCGGTTGCCGGCGGACAATCAGCGGCTGGCAGCCAGGCTGCAAGCCTGCGGCGTGCGCAGCCACTGCATGCCCCTGCTGCAGATTCGGCCGCAGGAAGAGGATGGCGAGCAGCGGGCTCTGATGCTTGATCTCGATCGCTACCAGGCCGTTATCGCGGTGAGTCCGGTGGCCGCGCGCCTCGGTCTGGAGCGGCTTGATCGCTACTGGCCGCAGGTACCGGTCGGGATTGACTGGTTTGCCGTGGGCGGTTCCACCGCAGGGGTGCTGCGCGACTATGGTCTGCCGGCACAGGCCCCCGAGGACGGTCAGGACAGCGAAGCCCTGCTGCGTCTGCCGCGCTGGGAGGCGCTGTTTGCCCTGCCGCAGTTGCGGGTATTGATCTGGCGTGGCGTAGGCGGCCGCGAGCATCTGGCCAATCGGATCGTCGCCGCAGGCGGGCGGGTGGACTATCTTGAGCTCTATCAGCGCTTGCCTGCAGATAATCTGGCCCAGGCCGTCAGCGCCGCACTTAAAGATGGCGTACGTGGCATAGTGGTACTGAGTATTCAGGCGCTCGAGTACTGGCAGCAGGCTGCCGGTGCCGACTGGCCGCAGCAACGCGCCTGGCGTTGCTGGGTTCCGGGCACGCGAGTAGCCGAACGGGCAGCCGAACTGGGTTGCGAGGACATAGTCATGTGCAGGGGTGCCAATGATGAGGCGGTGGTGGCTGCCATCATGGCGCACCCGCTGACAACACAAGGGGAATAGCGTGGAACCGATCGACCCGAACAAGAAGAGCAGCAAGGAAGCAGAGGCCGACACACATACCGGTGGCGAATCCGCCCGCCCTGCGGAACAGGTCAGCAGTGCTGGCGAATCCGTGAGTGCCTCGCCCCAGGCTGCGGTCGAGGCACAGTCCGGGAGCGCTGCGGCAGACAGGCCAAAAGCCAGCGCACCGCCGCCGGGCGAGGGGAAAAGCGCGGGCAAGGGCAGGTCTGTTCCCCCTGCAGGCAAGGCGCCCCAGACAAAGCGCGGAGGCGGACGCGGTCTGGCTGCCCTGGCGCTGGTGGTGGCGGTTGCCGCCCTGGGTCTGCAGGCCTGGCAGTGGCAGCGCGACAACCAGCAGGCAGCCGCCCAGAGCGAGGGGCTGAACCAGCAGCTGGAGCAGCTGGGGGATAGCCAGCGGCGCTCGCAGCAGTCCATCCAGGCCCGCCTGGAGGGTTTGCCGACCCAGAACGAATGGCAACAGATGAAGAGCCTGGCTGCCGAACTGCAACGCAGCCAGCGGGCATTGAGCCAGGAGCTGGATGTGCTGCGCGGTGACGCCCGCGCCGACTGGAAGCTGGCCGAGGCAGAGTATCTGCTGCGGCTGGCCAGTCTGCGCCTGCTGGCGGCCCAGGATGTGGAGTCGGCCAGCGAGTTGCTCGAGGGTGTCGACGCCATCCTGCGTGAGCAGCCCGACAGCGGCGTCTTTGCCGTGCGTGAAGAACTGGCGCGGGTGCAGGCCGAGATCGAGGCCCTGCCCGAGATCGATCGCTCGGGCATCTATCTGCGGCTTGCGGCCCTGCATGAACAGGTCAACCGTCTGGTGCTCCTGCCGGTGCCCGAGTTCGATCCCGACGAGGTCAGTGTCGAGGAGGAGTATGAGGATCGCCTGGCGCGCAGAACCCGCGGTGAACGCCTGCTGATGCGCCTGGAGCGGTATGTACGTGTCGATTTCCAGCGTGGCAAGGTGATTACGCCGCTGCTGGACGAGGCCGAGATGCAGCGCGTGCGCCGCACTCTGCAACTGACCATGGAGCAGGCGCAGTGGGCGGCCCTGCGTGGTGAAAGCGATATCTATCTGGCCAGCCTGGCCCAGGCCAAGACTATCCTGCAGCAGTTCTTCGAGCTGGAAAACCCGCAGGTCAAGGCGATGCAAAATCAGCTCTCGGCACTAGCCGAACGCGAGGTCGATCTCGAACCGCCGGATCTGTCGGCGCTGCAGCAGGACCTCGCCGCCTACATTCAGAGCCGTCGCAGCCCGGCCGATAACGGGGAGAATGGCCAATGAGCAAGAGCTATCTGGCCGTTCTGGCGGTATTGCTGGTTGCCGCTCTGCTGGGCATGGCAGTGGCCGAAGACCCCGGCTATCTGTTGATCGCCTGGCGCAACATGTCGATCGAGACCAGTATCTGGGTGGGTGTCGCCTTCCTGCTGGCGCTGTGGCTGGTGCTGTCACTGCTGCGCGCCCTGGTTCGCGTGCTCAATGTGTCGGGGCGCAGGATCAATCCCTGGTCCAGGCACAATCGCCAGCGCCGGGCCAATCAGGTGACCACCCGGGGGCTGCTGGAGTTTGCCGAGGGTCACTGGAACGACTCCATACGCCTGCTCAAGCGCTCTGCGCCGCACGCCGAGCAACCACTGATCAATTATCTGGCGGCTGCCCGCGCGGCCCACGAGCTCGAGGATTATGCCCAGTGCGACGGGCTCCTGCGCGAGGCCTACGAGACGACGCCGCAGGCGGATGTGGCGATTGCGGTGACCCAGGCCCAGCTGCAGATTGCCCGGGGTCAGCTCGAGCAGGCGCTGGCCACCCTGACCCGGCTGCGCAAGGACCATCCCAAGCACCTGTTTGCGCTCAAGCTGATGGGCCAGCTGTATGCCCGGCTGGAGGACTGGCAGCGTCTGGAGCAGCTGCTGCCCGAGCTGCGCCGGCACAACCTGCTGAAACCAGGTGATCAGGAGAGTCTGGAGCACCAGGTCTATGTCGCCCTGCTCGGAGAGGCGGGCCAACGCAGGCACGCCGAACCCGGCAAGGACGACGCTCTGGGCGCGGTCTGGGAACGGTTGCCAAAACACCTGAAGCAGGATCCTGCGCTGATCGAGGCCTACTGCGTGCAGTTGCGCAAGCAGGGTCGCGGCGAAGAGGCCGAGGCGGTGTTGCGGGCGGCATTGCGCCAGGGCTTCAACGAGCGCCTGCTGCAACTTTACGGTCTGGTCGAGGGCAAGGACACGGCTCGCCAGCTGGCGACCGCCGAGCACTGGCTGGGAGAGCATCCGCACAACGCCACCCTGTTGCTGGCCCTGGGCCGTCTGGCGCTGCGCAACCAGTTATGGGGCAAGGCACGGGAGTATCTGGACGCCAGTTTCGCCAGCAAGCGGGACATCCAGACCTGTGCGGAGCTGGTACGGCTGCTCGAACATCTGGGTGACCAGCAGGCCAGTCAGCAGATGCTGCGTCAGGGCTTCGACCTGATGGTCCACGACCTGCCGGAGCTACCCATGCCTGACCTGAACGGGCCTGCGCCGCACTGAATGCTGCAGTACGGTCTCACGCGCCCCTCAGTCCCGAGGGGCGTAGGCAAAGACATCGGCATGCATCTGGTCCGGCGGCATGCCGCCTTCCACCAGTGCATCCAGCGTACCGTAGACCATCGGCGGCGACCCGCTGACGTAGAACTCATAGCCGCTCAGGTCACCCAGGTCGGAGCGAATGGCCTCGTGCAGCATGCCCTGACGCCCGGACCAGTCGGGATGGTCACTGACTACCTTGTGCAGGATCAGGTTGTCCTGCTGCTCCCATTGTTGCCAGTAGGCGGTCTCGTACAGGTCGTCGCCGTGTCGCACCCCCCAGTAGAGATGAATCGGGTAGGCGAAGCGCTGCTCCAGGCAGTGCTCGATCATGCTTTGCATCTGTGACAGCCCGGTGCCCGCGGCGATCAGTACCAGCGGACGATCCGGCAGCGTGGCCAGGTGGCAGTCGCCAAAGGGCACCTGCACATGGGCAATGCGTTCGCTGCGCAGTTGGTTGATCAGGGCTTCGGTGGCCGGATCCCGGGCCAGAATGTGCAGCTCGAGGGTGCGCTCCTGGTGGGGTGCAGAGGCGATCGAAAAAGGTGTCGCTTCGCCGTCAGGGCGCTGCAGCAGCAGGTACTGACCGGCGTGGTAGCGCAGTGGCTTGCCTGCCGGTGGGCGCAGGTTGACCTGCCAGACATCCGCTCCGATCGGCTCGCAGGCAGTCACCTGGCAGGCAACAGCGTGCTGGGGCAGTTCATCCGGGGCCAGCACATGTTCCCAGAACAACTCGCAGTCTTCCTCCGGGATCGCCAGGCAGGTGAAGATCTCGCCATGACTGCGGCGCTCCTCATCCTGTAGCACCGCACCCTTGAGCAGTTCGGCGTTGCAGATATGGCAATTGCCGTTGCGGCAGCTCTGCGGCGCATCGAATCGCAGCCGGCGGGCCGCATCGAGGATGCGCTCGCCAGGCAGCAGATCCAGCACATGTCCGGCGGGTTGCAGCGTTACCTTCATATTCTCTTCTCTGGCCTGAATGTGTTCGGTGTCATCAATCGATACCCAGTTCCGACCAGATAGCGTCGACACGCTGTTTGACTGCCGGGTCCTGGGCAATGGCGACGCCCCACTCCCGTGTGGTTTCACCCGGCCACTTGTTGGTGGCATCCAGCCCCATCTTGCTGCCCAGCCCGGAGACCGGGGATGCGAAATCGAGGTAGTCGATCGGCGTATTGTCGATCATCACGGTGTCGCGCTTGGGATCCATGCGCGTGGTGATGGCCCAGATCACGTCATTCCAGTCACGGATGTTGATGTCGTCGTCGGTCACGATCACGAACTTGGTGTACATGAACTGACGCAGGAAACTCCAGACGCCGAGCATGACGCGCTTGGCATGCCCCGGGTACTGCTTTTTCATCGAAACCACTGCCATGCGGTAGGAGCAGCCCTCCGGCGGCAGATAGAAGTCGGTGATTTCCGGAAACTGCTTCTGCAATATGGGAACGAATACCTCGTTCAGGGCCACGCCCAGGATCGCCGGCTCATCCGGCGGGCGGCCGGTATAGGTGCTGTGGTAGATCGGCTTCTCGCGCTGGGTAATGCGTTCGACCGTGAATACCGGGAAACGGTCCACTTCGTTGTAATAGCCGGTGTGGTCCCCAAAAGGCCCTTCATCGGCCATCTCGCCCGGGTGGATCACACCCTCGAGAACGATCTCCGCGCTCGCGGGCACCTGCAGGTTGGAGCCCCGGCATTTGACCAGTTCGGTGCGCTGGCCACGCAGCAGGCCGGCAAAGGCATATTCCGAGAGGCTGTCGGGTACCGGCGTCACGGCGCCAAGTATGGTTGCCGGGTCGGCGCCCAGGGCCACGGCAATCGGGAAGGGCTCGCCAGGGTGCTTTTCGCACCAGTCCTTGAAGTCGAGCGCGCCACCACGGTGACTGAGCCAGCGCATGATCAGCTTGTTGCGGCCGATTACCTGCTGGCGGTAGATGCCCAGATTCTGCCTTTCCTTGTTCGGGCCACGGGTGACGACCAGCCCCCAGGTGATCAGCGGGCCGGCATCGCCGGGCCAACAGGTCTGCACCGGGATCGCGGACAGGTCCACATCTTCGCCCTCCATGACGACAGCCTGGCATGGTGCATCGCGCACTACCTTGGGCGCCATGGAGATGACTTTCTTGAAGATCGGCAGTTTCGACCAGGCGTCCTTCAGGCCTTTCGGCGGATCGGGCTCCTTGAGGAAGGCCAGCAGCTTGCCGATTTCGCGCAGCTCGCTGACCTCGGTTGCGCCCATGCCCATGGCTACCCGCTGGGGCGTGCCGAACAGATTGCCGAGCACCGGCATGCTGTAACCGACGGGGTTTTCGAACAGCAGTGCCGGGCCGCCCTTGCGCAGGGTGCGATCACAGATTTCGGTCATTTCCAGCACGGGCGAGACGGGTGTCTGGATACGCTTGAGCTCGCCTCGCTGCTCCAGGCCCTTGATGAAATCGCGTAGATCGGAGTATTGCATCTCAGCTACAAGCCTCAAGCGGCAAGCGGCAAGTTGTCAGTACAAGCCTGCCGCTAGGGTGTATGTGTCGCGCATTATGCCGGTAAACAGGAGTGCGGGGGTGGCGTAAAATGCAACAAGCTGCAAGCAGCGTAAATCTGCTTGCAGCTTGAGGCTTGCCGCTTTTCGTCGCTTCAGTTCTTGCTGCGTTTCATCGACTGGAAGAACTCGTTGTTGGTCTTCGTGTCCTTCAGGCGATCGAGCAGGAATTCGATTGCGGCGATCTCGTCCATCGAGTGCAGGATCTTGCGCAGAATCCACATGCGCTGCAGCTCGTCCTCGCTGGTGAGCAGCTCCTCTCGGCGGGTGCCGGAACGGTTGATGTTGATGGCCGGGAAGACACGCTTTTCGGCAATCTTGCGATCCAGGTGGATCTCCATGTTGCCGGTGCCCTTGAATTCCTCGTAGATCACCTCGTCCATCTTCGACCCGGTATCGACCAGCGCGGTGGCGATGATGGTCAGGCTGCCGCCTTCCTCGATATTACGTGCCGCACCAAAGAAGCGCTTGGGCTTTTCCAGGGCGTGGGCGTCGACACCACCGGTCAGCACCTTGCCGGAGCTGGGAATCACGGTGTTGTAGGCGCGGGCCAGGCGGGTGATGGAGTCCAGCAGAATGATCACGTCCTGCTTGTGCTCGACCAGGCGCTTGGCCTTCTCGATGACCATCTCTGCGACCTGCACGTGACGGCTTGGTGGCTCGTCGAAGGTCGAGGCGACCACTTCGCCGCGCACGGTGCGCTGCATCTCGGTCACTTCTTCCGGGCGCTCGTCGATCAGCAGTACGATCAGGTGGCATTCGGGGTTGTTGCGCGCGATGTTTGCGGCGATGTTCTGCAGCATCAGCGTCTTGCCCGCCTTCGGCGGTGCAACCAGCAGGCCGCGCTGGCCCTTGCCGATCGGTGCGCACAGATCGATGATCCGCGCCATCAGGTCCTCCGTGGAGCCGTTACCGGCTTCCATGGCCAGACGCTGGGTCGGGAACAGGGGAGTCAGGTTCTCGAACAGAATCTTGTTCTTGGTGTTTTCCGGCCTGTCGAAGTTGATCGAATCAACCTTCAGTAGCGCGAAATACCGTTCACCGTCCTTCGGGGGCCGAATCTTGCCGGCGATGGTGTCGCCCGTGCGCAGGTTGAAGCGGCGGATCTGGCTGGGCGACACATAGATGTCGTCAGGGCCGGCCAGATAGGACGAGTCTGCGGAGCGAAGGAACCCGAAACCGTCCTGAAGAATTTCCAGCACGCCATCGCCGT
>JAESUC010000220.1 GCA_016763285.1 Pseudomonas sp. | reverse complement strand
TGATCATCGAGGGCAAATACCAGATCAAGCCGCCATTCCCGTTCTCCCCGGGTGGTGAAGCCGCAGGCGTGATCGCCAGCGTCGGAGACAAGGTCAGCCACCTCAAGCCGGGCGACCGCGTCATGGGTCTGACCGGTTACGGCAGCTTCGCTGAAAAGATTGCAGTCGACGCCTCGCGCATCCTGCCGATTCCCAAGAACATGGATTTCGTGACTGCCGCCGGCTTCAGCATGACCTACGGCACCTCCATGCACGCGCTCAAGCAACGCGCCGACCTCAAGCCCGGCGAGACGCTGCTGGTACTGGGTGCATCCGGTGGTGTGGGTCTGGCCGCGGTTGAAATCGGCAAGGCCATGGGGGCTCGCGTTATCGCCGCAGCCTCCAGCGCCGAGAAGCTTGAAGTGGCGCGCGCCGCTGGCGCTGACGAGCTGATCAACTACACCGAAGTCAGCCTCAAGGATGCGGTCAAGGAGCTGACCAAGGGCCAGGGCGCGGACGTGATCTATGATCCGGTTGGTGGCGACCTGTTCGACCAGGCCGTGCGCTCGATCAACTGGAAGGGCCGTCTGCTGGTCGTCGGTTTCGCCAGTGGCCGCATTCCAGAATTTCCGGTCAACCTGGCGCTGCTCAAGGGCTCATCGATTGTCGGTGTATTCTGGGGCGCCTTCGCTGCCCGCGAGCCACAGACCAACCGGGAAAACTTCGAGGAGCTGTTTGCCTGGTTCAGCGAGGGCAAGCTCAAGCCGCTGGTCTCGGAGAAATTCCGCCTGGACCAGTACGAAGACGCCCTGAACATCCTCACCTCACGCAAGGCCGTGGGCAAGGTGGTTGTGGAAGTACGTTAGAACAGGTGGGAAGCTGGAAGCTGGAAGCTTGAAGTAGTAGGTGCCCGGTGCGGGCAATGCGTTAATAACGCTAATCTGGCGTTGACGGATACAACGTTAGGCCCACACTGTTCCAGCTTCCAGCTTCCAGCTTCCAGCTTCCAGCTTCCAGCTTCCAGCTTCCAGCTTCCAGCTTCCAGCTTCCAGCTTGCAGCTTAAATGGCGCCCTCATACCCCTGCTGGCGCCAGGCTTCGAATATCAGCACCGCAGCACTGTTCGACAGGTTCAGGCTGCGGCTGTCTGGCCGCATCGGAATCCGCAGTACCTGATCCTGCGGCAGGCTTTCGCGAACGGAAGCCGGCAAGCCGCGGCTCTCGGGACCGAACAGAAACAGATCCCCCGGCTCAAAAGCGACCTCACTAAAATTGCGCGTGCCCTTGGTGCTCAGCGCGAACACCCGCCGTGGCTGCACGGTCGTCAGACAGGCCTCCAGATTCGCGTGGGTCTTTACCGCAGCAAACTCGTGATAATCCAGCCCCGCGCGGCGCAGACGCTTGTCATCCAGCTCGAACCCCAATGGCTCGATCAGATGCAACTGGCAGCCGGTATTGGCGCACAGACGGATGATGTTGCCGGTATTGGGCGGGATTTCCGGTTCGAGCAGGGCGATGTGGAACATGAGGCGCGCCATCAGATTGTGTGGGATGGCGAAGTCTAGGTGGTGGGGCGCGCAGCGACAAGCTATCAGCTTGAAGCTGGAAGCAGTCCGAGCGGAAATGGGGATAGTTCGGGAGGATGCTAACTAGGAGTGTCGTAGATACTGCTTGAGACCTGATGCGCAGACCCCCAAACTTTCCAGCTTCCAGCTTCCAGCTTCCAGCTTCCAGCTGCTTTTCTTTCGCCCATAAAAAAAGGCGACTCCAGCCTGCCTGAACCGGAGTCACCCCAAATACACCCATAGTTATTAAAGCATCAAGCGTGCCAGAACTGCGAGATGCCGAATTTATTCGGCATCATCCTCGTCATGGCCGTCGATATTCATGCCCAGTTCCTTGATCTTGCGGGTCAGGGTATTGCGGCCCCAGCCCAGTAACTGCGCGGCGTCGCGGCGTCTGCCGGCGGTGTGCTTGAGGGCGGTTTCGATCATGATGCGCTCGAAGGCAGGCACGGCCGTTTCCAGCAGGCTGGTGACCCCGCGGTCCAGTTCCTGGTCGGCCCAGATGCGCAAACTCTGCTCCCAATGGCCATCGGCTGCACCGTCCTGGTGCTGTGTGAGCATTTCCGGGGGCAGGTCTTCGACCAGGACTTCGCGGCTGGAGGCCATCACGGTGATCCAGCGACAGGTGTTCTCCAGTTGGCGGACGTTGCCGGGCCAGGGCAGGCTGCGCAGATAATCGCGGGTGGCCGGCTTGAGTACCTTGGGTTCGACGGCCAGTTCCTGAGCCGCTCGAGCGAGGAAGTGCTGGGCGAGGGCGGGGATGTCTTCGCGGCGTTCGGCCAGCTTGGGAATATGAATCCGGATCACGTTGAGGCGGTGGAACAGGTCTTCGCGGAAGTTGCCGGCCTGTACCAGGTCTTCGAGATTCTGGTGGGTGGCGGCGATGATGCGCACGTCGACCTTGATCGGTACATGGCCGCCGACACGGTAGAACTCGCCGTCAGCCAGAACGCGCAGCAGACGTGTCTGGGTTTCCGCCGGCATGTCGCCGATCTCGTCGAGAAACAGCGTGCCGCCGTCGGCCTGTTCGAAGCGGCCGCGTCGCTGTACGGCGGCGCCGGTAAAGGCGCCTTTCTCGTGACCGAACAGTTCCGACTCCATCAGATCCTTGGGTATGGCGGCCATGTTCAGGGCGATAAACGGGTTGCGGGCGCGGGGGCTGTGGCGGTGCAGGGCGTGGGCGACCAGTTCCTTGCCGGTACCGGACTCGCCATTGATCAGTACGGTTATGTTGGAGTGCGAGAGCCTGCCAATGGCGCGGAAGACTTCCTGCATGGCCGGCGCTTCGCCGATGATTTCCGGGGTGCGGGCATCGCTGACTTCCGGGCCCTGGCCCTCCTGCTCGCGGCTGTGGGCGAGGGCGCGACGTACCAGCGCCACGGCTTCGTCCACATCGAACGGCTTGGGCAGGTATTCGAAGGCGCCACCCTGGTAGGAGGCTACGGCGCTGTCCAGGTCCGAGTGGGCGGTCATGATGATCACGGGCAGCTTCGGCAGCCGTTCCCTGAGCGTGGACAGCAGCTCCAGGCCGCTGGTGCCGGGCATGCGTATGTCACTGATCAGGACGTCCGGTTGTTCGCGCTGCAGGCGGGCAAGGGCGGCGTCGGCATTATCGAAACTGACCGACTCCATGCCTTCCTGCTGGAGTGCCTTTTCCAGTACCCAGCGTATCGAACGGTCGTCATCGACGATCCAGACGTTTTCAGTTCGGCTCATGGGTTTTGTCTCCCGGTACGGGTTCCAGTGGTAGGAACAGGGTGAATACGGTGCGGCCAGGCTTGCTCTCGCATTCGATCAGACCCTGATGCTGGCTGATGATGTTCTGCGTGATGGAAAGGCCCAGACCCGTGCCCTCCGGGCGGCCGCTGACCATGGGGTAGAAAATGCTGTCGACGATGTCGCTGGGAATGCCGGGGCCGTTGTCGATAACCTGCACGCGGCAGACCAGGCGGTGGCGTATCTGGCCAATGGTGAACTGGCGCAGCGCACGGGTGCGCAGGGTGATACGCCCCTTCTGCAGTCCGCCCTGTTCGGCGATGGCCTGCATTGCGTTGCGCACGATGTTGAGCAGGGCCTGAATCAGCTGTTCGCGATCGGCCATGATCTCCGGGATGCTCGGATCGTAGTCGCGCCGCAACGTCAGCTCCCGCTGGGTTTCGGCCTCGACCAGGCTGTAGACCCTTTCGGTGATCTCGTGAATATTCAGCGGCTGCAGATTGGGCGGGCGATAGGGGCCGAGCATGCGGTCAACCAGATTGCGCAGGCGGTCTGCCTCTTCGATGATCACGTCGGTGTAATCGCGCAGGGATTCTTCCGGCAGCTGGCGCGCCAGCAGTTGCGCTGCGCCACGGATGCCGCCCAGCGGATTCTTGATCTCGTGGGCCAGGCCACGCACCAGCACCTTGGTCACTTCCTGCTTGGAGAGCTGCGCTTCTTCCTTGGTAATGCGTAGCAGCCGGTCACGGGGGTGCAGCTCGAGCAATAGCCAGTGCACATCAGCACTGACCATGGGGGTGACCGAGTAATCGACCATCAGGCTGTGGCCGTTGTTCAGGTCCAGTTGCGCTTCGCGCTTGGTAAAGGGGTTGCCGTCGAGCACGGCTTGCTGGAAGGACTCCAGGGCGCTGCGGCTGTCATTGAACAATTCACCGATTGGCTGCTGTGACACGCGCTGGCCACTGACTTCCAGGAGGATTTCCGCTGCCGGATTCATATAGCGCAGACACAGATGATCATCCAGCAGCAGGACTGCGGTGGTCAGGTTGTCGAAGATCTGGCGTAGAAAACGGTCAGGCAACATAAGGAATCCCGTGGTTTGTGCAGACAGTTGCAAGAAGCGAACCAATACAGGGCGTAAATGATGTGGTTCGCTCACGGGCGGTCGTCTGTCCGTAAAGACACTATTGGGTACGCTGTTGCGGGGGCGGGCAGAGAGCGGAGGAGCCGCTCTAACAGGGCCTTGCGGGGGAAGTGCGGGACGGTCGCAAGGACTGGCCCGGATCAGAGGCATTTCCGCCACGCAGTTGACCCTGCCCGGGGGTCGGGCAGGGGCGTGCACGAAATCCGGCGCAACAATGGTGAGTATGCACCTAATTGGTGCGCTACGTCAGCATCGGGAGCCGGGAAGCCCTTCAGGGTGCCGGATTGCCCGCCGCGGGCACGCCTGGCGCCTGGGGGGCGGCATTGGGGCCGGTGCGGCCGGGCTGCAGTACCGAGGTGCGCTGCACGTGAACAGTGATACCGGGGCTGCGGTCGACTTCTTCACCCCGGGTGTTGGTCACCACTGCCACAATATCGTGCGAGCCGCGGTCCAGTTCACTGAGTGTCAGGCGCTGGGTCGACTGGCCATTGCCGGCCACGGCCTCCTGGCGCAACTGACCATCCACGCTGGCGCGCAGGATATGGCCCGGTGAGAGGGGCGGCTCGGTGTTGATGACCAGGGTAACATTGCCATCATTGGCGCGTATGGCTTCGTCATCCCCGGGGCTGGTGATCTGCAGCGTGTTATAGCCGTTGCTCAGCTGGCCCTGGCGATCGGAGTTCTGGCTCGAGGAGCCTGTCTGGCTGGCAGGCATCTGCGGCACGTTGGTTTCCAGCGTGTTGGTGGGGGGCAGTTCAACCTGGCTCGAATTCGGGTGGGGCTGATCGGAATAGATGGTATTGCCCTGGTCATCAGTCCATTTGTAGATCTGGGCATGGGCGAGGCCGGCCAGTGCGATAAGGAGAATGCCAAGGGTGTGGCACAAAAGGGGTCGCAGCATGGTTGTCACTCCTGTGAGTCGAACCTCAAGCCTTGCACCTGGTTGCGGTTCTGGCAAGTGTGTGCAGACGGGCGAAAAAAAAGGGCGCCTGAAAGGCACCCTTTTTTGACCGCAGTTATGACACCGGGTTCAGACGCTGTAGTACAGATCGTACTCGAGCGGGTGAACGAAGGTGCGTACCTTGATCTCTTCAGCAGCTTTCAGCTCGATGTAGGCATCGATCAGATCGTCGGTGAAAACGCCACCCTTGGTCAGGAACTCGCGATCAGCTGTCAGAGACTCCAGGGCCTCCTTCAGGCTGCCGCACACCTGTGGGATCTGATCCGCTTCTTCGGGCGGCAGGTCGTACAGGTTCTTGTCGGCCGCATCGCCAGGGTGGATCTTGTTCTGGATACCGTCCAGGCCAGCCATCAGCAGTGCTGCGAAGCACAGGTAGGGGTTGGCAGCCGGATCAGGGAAGCGCGCTTCAATACGGCGAGCCTTGGGGCTGGACACGTACGGAATACGGATCGAGGCAGAACGGTTGCGGGCCGAGTAGGCCAGCATGACCGGGGCTTCGAAGCCGGGTACCAGACGCTTGTAGGAGTTGGTAGACGGGTTGGTGAACGCGTTCAGTGCCTTGCCGTGCTTGATGATACCGCCAATGAAGAACAGGGCAGTATCGGACAGGCCGGAATAGCCTTCGCCAGCGAAGGTGTTCTTGCCGTCCTTGGAGATGGACATGTGCACGTGCATACCGGAGCCGTTGTCGCCATACAGGGGCTTGGGCATGAAGGTAGCGGTCTTGCCGAAGGCATCGGCAACGTTGTGTACGCAGTACTTCAGGGTCTGTACTTCGTCAGCCTTGGCAACCAGGGTGTTGAACAGGACGCCGATTTCGTTCTGGCCGGCAGTCGCCACTTCGTGGTGATGCACTTCGATGGTCAGGCCCATTTCTTCCATGGCATTACACATGGCAGTACGGATTTCGTGGTCATGGTCGACCGGCGGAACGGGGAAGTAACCACCCTTGACGCCAGGACGGTGACCCTTGTTACCGGTTTCGTAGTCGGCATCGGTGTTCCAGGAAGCCTGTTCGGAGAAGATCTTGAACATGGAACCGGAGATGTCGGACTTGAATTTGACTTCGTCGAATACGAAGAACTCGGGCTCCGGGCCGACGAACACGGTGTCGCCAATGCCGGTGGACTTCAGGTATTCCTCGGCGCGGCGAGCGATGCTGCGCGGATCGCGCTCGTAACCCTGCATGGTGGAGGGCTCGATGATGTCGCAGACCAGGATGATGGTCGGCTCTTCGGTGAAGGGGTCGAGCACGGCAGTGCTGTCATCGGGCATGAGGATCATGTCGGAAGCTTCAATGCCCTTCCAGCCGGCAATGGAAGAGCCGTCGAACATCTTGCCTTCTTCGAAGAAGTCATCGCTCACGTCGCGAGCGGGCATGGTGACGTGCTGCTGCTTGCCTTTTGTATCAGTGAAGCGCAGGTCTACCCACTTCGCGTCAAATTCTTTTATCAGTTTAACTGTCTTCGACATGGTTTCCTCCAGAAGGAATCATTTAGCCAGGCATCTGCCCTGGCGTTACTAAATTCGAGCGGAAAACATCTGCGCTCCGCTTGCATTACGAAAGAGCAAAAGATGTGCCATTTCAGAGCATGGGCTGCAACGCCCGTCCCGCAAGCCTTTCAGCCCGTAGGCCGGGTGAGTGCACTTAATAAGTGCGCCCTGTATTGGTGCGCGATAAGGCCAATGCGTTCCATTTTGGTGCGCTCGGTCTGCTGGCGTCAGCCGCCGACGAGCCCGGCCTTGAAACAGCGAGGCCTATAATGCTCTGGTTTGGTGATTCTTGCACCCGCGGGCGAGTAAAACCCGCATTTCGTACAAAAAACATACACTGTCACGCGCGGGTCTGTATAATGCCCACCTCTTTTTTCAGTTAGCCGGGCGACAGCCTGGCCACCCAGGATGTCCATAGTGATCGAGAATCTCCGCAACATCGCC
>JAESUC010000219.1 GCA_016763285.1 Pseudomonas sp. | reverse complement strand
TGACGGCCAGAAGTGGATGCACCAGCCCCTGCGGCTGAGCGTCTACGTGGATGCGCCCAGATCAGCCATCGCCGCTATCGTGGCCGCCCATGATGATGTGCGCTGGCTGATCGATAACCAATGGCTGTACCTGTTCCAGCTGACGGAAAACGGCGCTTGCCGGTACTTTCAGCAACACTGGGAGGCAAGCCGTAGCGCCGAACATGGGGCGACGCAGCAGTGAAGTGAACAAACCGGCCCCGACCCGGGGCTCATAACCACAGCAGCCCCGGGTAAGGGCCAGTTCGCAGGGTCTTGAGTCTGCTCTGGAGATCGCCACAGTGCACTTCAAGTCTGTGGCCGTCCGGATCAAGGAAATACAGGGACAGCCCCTCACTGCTGTTCTGCTTCCACTCGCTCACTCGGGCTGCCCTCAACCCTGCTGCAAAAGCGGGGAAGTCCGTCTCTGCGATATCCAGGGCTATATGCGAATAATCCCGGGCCGGTTGCACCTCATCGCAGGCAAGGCAGATCCACAGGTCGCCCAGACTCAGATACGCGCCCCTGTCCCAGCGTACATGGGCCTGCATGCCCAGCAGACGCGTGTAAAAATCCAGTGATTGCTCCAGGTCGCTTACCGCAATGGTGATGTGATTCAGTCCGCGCAGCATATGTCCTTCCTCCGTAAATTGCCGACCTCACACTTGCTTGATCCTGGTCATAATTTGTTCAACCAGGCGGGTCTATGCTGGGTGCGACTGATCGTCACCCCACCTGGCAAGGAGCATATCGTGAGCGAAGAGAAACAGCCCCAAGCGCATGCTGAAGAAGACCTGGCGACGCGGTTTCCTACAGCCTATACCATTCTGTTCCTGCTGATCATTCTGGTCGCAGGTCTGACCTGGATCATTCCCGCCGGACAGTACGAGCGGACCATGAACGAGGAAGTCGGCCGTGAAGTGGCGGTGCCCGGCACCTACCAGACTGTCGAGGCCAACCCCCAGGGGTTTGTCGACATCCTGCTGGCGCCCACGGCGGGTTTCTATGACCCGGACAGCTACGCCGCCAACGCCATCGATGTGGCACTGTTTGTGCTGTTCCTCGGGGGCTTTCTCGGCGTAATGAACGCTACCGGCGCGATCGATACGGGTATACGCAGCGCCATGCACAAGCTTGAAGGTCGAGAGATCTGGATGATCCCGATACTGATGACGCTGTTTGCAGCGGGTGGCACGACCTACGGCATGGCCGAAGAGACCCTGGCCTTCTATGCCATCCTGATTCCGGTCATCATTTCCGCGGGTTACGACGCGGTAACCGGCGTGGCGGTGATTCTCGTGGGTGCAGGCATCGGCGTGCTCGGCTCCACGATCAACCCCTTCGCCACTGTGATTGCCTCCAATGCCGCAGACATTCCTTTTACCGACGGCATCATGTTGCGCTTCGTGCTACTGGTGGGCGGTCTGATTATCTGTGCGGCCTACGTCATGCGCTACGCGAAGCGGGTCAAGGCCGATCCCTCCCGTTCGGTGGTCGCCAAACAGCGAGAGGCGCATCGCAAGCTGTTTCTCCAGGGCCATGACGAGCTGGACAACTTCGACCTCTCCATGACCCAGAAAATCGCTCTGGTTGTTTTCGCCCTGACCTTCGTCGTGATGATCTGGGGCGTTTCCTCCCAGGGCTGGTGGATGGCTCAGATGGGCGCCCTTTTTCTGGGCTCTGCCATCGTTATCGGTCTGATTGCTCGGCTGGGTGAAAAGCGACTGACCGGCAGCTTTGTCGACGGCGCCCGGGATCTGCTCGGGGTAGCCCTGGTAGTGGGGCTGGCCCGGGGCATCGTGGTCATCATGGAGCAGGGAATGATTGCCGATACCATCCTGCACAGCGCCGAGACCACCCTGGGAGGGCTGCCGGAACTGGCTTTCATCAACCTGATGTTCTGGATCGAAGTCGGCATGAGCTTTTTCGTACCCTCCTCCTCCGGCCTGGCGGTACTCTCGATGCCCATCCTGGCGCCCCTGGCAGACTTCGCCAATGTCGGGCGCGACCTGGTGGTCACCGCTTACCAGGCCGCCAACGGACTGGTCAATCTGATCAACCCGACCTTTGCCGTGGTAGTCGGCGGCCTGGCTATCGGCCGGGTCTCATACGACCGCTGGTTGGCATTCATCTGGCCCCTGCTACTGATCCTGACCCTGTTCATTACGGTGGTGATCAGCATTGGCGCGTTTCTTTGAACATCAGCAGGAGGATGCAACATGACTGAACTGACACTCGGCGTGCATTCCGAAACCGGAACCCTGCGGCAGGTGATTGTCTGCCGCCCGGGCCTCGCTCATCGGCGGCTGACGCCCTCCAACTGCGATGCGCTGCTGTTTGACGATGTGTTCTGGGTCAAACAGGCGCAGAAGGACCACGACGTTTTCGCCGCACTGATGCGCGCCCGGGGTGTGGAGGTGCTGGACGTCAACGACCTGCTGGCGGAAACCCTCGATATTCCCCTGGCCCGTGCGTGGATTCTCGACCACCGGATCACCTGGAACCACATCGGCGTCGGCATGGTGTCCGATCTGCGCGCCTGGATGGACGAGCTCCCGGGCCGTACCCTGGCCGAATTCCTGATCGGCGGGCTGGAAGTCGGCGACCTGCCGTTCGATTCTTCCGGCCTCTTCGGTAACCATCTGGGGCGTTACGGCTTCGTACTGCCGCCGCTGCCCAACTTTCTCTTTACCCGCGATAACAGCGCCTGGATCTATGGCGGCGTAACCCTGAATCCCATGTACTGGGCGGCACGCAAGCCCGAAACACTGCTGATGAGCGCCATTTATCAGTTTCATCCCGCCTTCGCCGGCAAGGTCAATGTCCACTGGGGCGACCCGCTCAAGGACCACGCCCTGGCCACACTGGAAGGTGGCGACATCATGCCGGTAGGCAACGGAGCTGTTCTGGTAGGCATGGGCGAACGGTCCTCGCCACAGGCGATCGGCCAGTTGGCCAAGGCCCTGTTCGCCAGCGGTAGCGCAGACCGGATTATCGCCTGCCAGATTCCCAAAAGCCGGTCTGCCATGCATCTGGACACCGTGTTCACTTTCTGCGGCGGCAACGTGGTGACCACTTTCAAGGAGGTCGCTGACAAGATGGTCTGCTACGACCTGCGACCGGGCAAGGGCGACAAGCATCTCTCCTTTGAGCAGGACCCACGTCCGCTATTCGATGTCGTAGCCGATGTATTGGGCTATAGCTCCTTGGAGATAGTCGCCACCGGCGGTGACACCCCGGCTGAACGAGAGCGCGAACAGTGGAACGATGGCAATAACGTGCTTGCCCTGAGCCCGGGCGTGGTCATCGGCTATGACCGCAATGATGATACCAACGCCGCACTGGAAGCAGCCGGCATAGAAGTGCTGGCGATACCCGGCGCCGAACTGGGCCGTGGCCGGGGCGGCGGGCGCTGCATGAGCTGCCCGACCATACGAGACGCAATCTGACAAGCGAGGAGCAGACCAATGGCTTTCAATCTCAAGAACCGGCATTTCCTGACCCTTCGCGACTTTACCCCCCGTGAGATCAGCTTTTTACTCAAACTGGCAGCCGACCTCAAAGCGGCCAAGTACGCGGGAACGGAGGTTCCGCAGTTGACCGGCAAGGATATCGCACTGATATTCGAAAAGGATTCCACCCGCACCCGCGTCGGCTTTGAAGTGGCCGCCTTTGATCAGGGTGCACGCGTCACCTATCTGGGCCCCACCGGTACCCATATCGGACACAAGGAGTCGGTGAAGGACACCGCACGGGTACTGGGCCGGGTCTATGACGCCATCGAATATCGCGGCTTCGGCCAGGCCATTGTGGAAGAGCTGGCCGAATATGCAGGGGTGCCGGTCTACAACGGCCTCACCAGGGAATTTCATCCCACCCAGATTCTCGCTGACTTCCTGACCATGCAGGAGAACGTGGAAAAGCCCCTGCGGGAGGTCGCCTTCGTATTCATTGGCGACGCGGCCAACAACATGGGCGACAGCCTGCTTATTGGTGCTGCAAAGATGGGCATGGACGTGCGCCTATGCGCCCCGCAAGCCTGCTGGCCGACCGAAGCCATACAGGCTGAAGCGCGGGATATTGCCTCGGCCACCGGCGCAAGAATTCTCATCACCGAAGACATTGATTTGGCGGTAAAGGGTGTGGACTTCGTCTATACCGACGTATGGGTTTCGATGGGAGAGCCCAAGGAGAAGTGGGCCGAGCGGATCAAACTGCTGCTGCCCTACCAGGTCAACAGCGCCCTGATGGAGAAAACCGGCAATCCCCGAGTTCGATTCATGCATTGTCTGCCGGCCTTTCACAATACGGACACCTCGGTTGGCAAGGAGATTGAGGCGCAATTCGGTATCCCGGCCATGGAAGTAACCGACGAAGTATTCGAAAGCCCCGCCTCGATTGTCTTCGACCAGGCGGAAAACCGCATGCACACCATCAAGGCAGTGCTTGTAGCCACACTCGGATGAGGCCAGAAGGAGTCTGACATGCGTGTTGTAGCAGCCCTGGGCGGCAATGCCCTGTTACGCCGTGGCGAACCGCTCACGGCCGAGGCCCAGCGGGCCAATGTCAGGACCGCCGCCCTGGCGTTGGCGAGCATAATCCGGGCGGGCCATCAGCTGGTGGTCACCCACGGCAACGGCCCTCAGGTAGGTCTGCTGGCTCTGCAGGGCGCCGCCTACAAACCTGAGGAGGCGTATCCCCTGGATGTGCTTGGCGCAGAGACAGAAGGCATGATCGGCTACATCATCGAGCAGGAACTGGAAAACGCCCTGGAGCATGACAGGCCGGTCGCCACCCTGCTGACCCAGGTACTGGTCGACAGTAACGACCCGGCCTTTGCCAGCCCGACCAAATTTGTTGGTCCCGTATACGATCGCGAAGAAGCAGAAAGCCGAGCTGCAGCCGCGGGCTGGCAGATAGCCGCTGACGGAGAAAAATGGCGCCGCGTCGTAGCATCGCCCGCCCCCGTCGAGATACCCGATGTACGGGTGATCAGACTGCTGCTGGATCAGGGTGTGGTGGTGATCTGTGCGGGCGGCGGGGGTATTCCCATCGTGCGCAGGGCCGACGGCAGCATGGCCGGTGTCGAAGCGGTCATCGACAAGGATGCCGCCAGCGCGCTGCTGGCTCGGCAACTCAACGCCGATGCTCTGCTATTGCTCACGGATGTCGATGCCATCTACCGGGACTTTGGCACTGACCAGGCCGCCCCGATTCCGCGTCTAACGCCGACCGAGGCGCAGCAGCTCGATCTGCCAGCCGGATCCATGGGTCCGAAGCTCGCAGCGGCCCGGGATTTCGCCGCCCATGGCGGTATCAGTGGCATCGGCCAGCTCGCTGATGCTTTGGCTATTCTGGGCGGCCGGGCCGGGACCATCATCGACTAGTCCAACACCACCACGCGGTTACGGCCCAGGGCCTTTGCTTCATACATGGCCTTGTCGGCGATACCCAGCGATTCCTCCACTGTTCGGGAGGCGTCATGCGTGGCGACGCCGATGGAGCCTGTCACCTGAATATGATGCTGCCTGTCGTCCAGCCAGACACGTTGTTCGGCAATCGCCTGTCGAATGCGCTCTGCCAGTGCAC
>JAESUC010000218.1 GCA_016763285.1 Pseudomonas sp. | reverse complement strand
TCCCTACTACTTCAACCTGGCGCCGAATTACGATGCCACCCTGTACCCACGCCTGATGTCCCGCCGCGGCCTGCAGATGGAAGGTGATTTCCGCTACATGCGGCCCGACGAGCTCACCGTACTGAGCGCCAGTTTTCTGGACGACCGCGAGTACGACGAAAACCGCTGGCTGTACGGCGTGGACCATCAGGGCGGCCTGGGCAGTCGGCTGGTGACCGAGATCGACTATACGAATATCAGCGATCCGTTCTACTTCCAGGACCTCAACAGCTCCCTGGATACCCGCAGCGGCACCTTCGTCAACCAGCGTGCGTCCGTGACCTACCGTGGCAACAGCTGGAGTCTGCGCGGCACCCTGCACGCCTACGAACTGGCAACGATCGCCTCGCTCACGCCCTACCAGCGCTTGCCGCAACTGCGTCTGGAAGGCAGCAACTACCTCGCCGATTCCGGCTTCAAGCTCGACTACAGTGCCGAGTACAGCTATTTCGATCGCGACCTGGAAACCGGCAGCATCACCGGCGAAGACGGCATCACCTTCGACGAACCGGATGAAAACCTGGTTGGCCTGCAGCGGGCCACCGGGCACCGTGTCACGGTCAGCCCGGCCATCAGCTACCCATGGCGCAACAGCTGGGCCTTTGTAACGCCGGCAGCACGGGTGCAATCGGTATATTACGACCTGGAGTTCGACGGGCGTGCGGCTGATCCTTTCGACTACGACGCCGCCGACACCAACCCCTCCAGCACCATACCGGTGGCCAGCCTGGATGCCGGACTGTACTTCGACCGCGATACCAACTGGTTCGGCAACAGATTGCGCCAGACCCTCGAGCCGCGAGCCTTCTATCTGTATGCGCCCTACAAGGAGCAGAACGATCAGCCGCTGTTCGATACCAACGAAAATACCTTCAGCTACAACTCGCTGTTCCGCGATGACCGCTTCAGCGGCAATGACCGCACCGGCGACGCCAATCAGCTGGCCCTCGGCGTTACCAGCCGCGCGCTGGAGGCCAACGGCCTGGAGCGCGCACGGGCGAGCCTGGGCCAGGTCTTTTATTTCGCCGACCGTCGTGTTCAACTGCTCGACAATCAGGGCGCAACCGCAGACGAGGAGACCGAATCCTCCTCCGCCTACGCGGCCGAGGCCATGTACCGCATCAACCAGGCCTGGCGGGTGCGTGGCAACGTGCTCTGGGACCCGGATAACAGCAGCAACGGGGCAGGCAGCCTGATCGCCAACTACCAGCCTGGCGGCGGCAGGATATTCAATGCGGGCTACCGGTACCGCAACCGGATCAATACCTTTGATTCCCTTACCGGCAATTTCCTCAGCGACCTGGATCAGCGGATCGATCAGTCCGACCTGTCCTTTATCTGGCCGCTGCATCCGCAATGGAGTGTGATAGGCCGCTGGCAGCACGATTTTGCCGGCGACAGAACCCTGGAAGCCTTTGGCGGTCTTGAATATGACAGCTGTTGTTGGAAGCTGCGCTTCATCAATCGCTACTGGCTCGATTACAACGAACGCGAGTCCGTTGCCAATGACACCGGCAATACCGGTATTTTCCTGCAGATCGTGCTCAAGGGCCTCGGCAGCGTCACTGGCAACCGTGTTGAAAGTCTTCTCGATGATGGCATCCCTGGTTACAGAGAGCGTGATAACGATGGTTTCTAAGCTACATTCTGCAATTCTCGGCCTGTGCGCCAGCTTCCTGCTTGGCAGCGTGGCCCATGCCCAGGTCGTCCCCCTTGACCGCGTTGCGGCGATTGTCGACAACGACGTGGTCATGGCCAGTCAGGTGACCGAGCGCATGGCCGCCGTGCGCGATCAGCTGCAGGAACGCGGCGCCCCCTTGCCCCCGGAAGACGTCCTGCGCGAGCAGGTCATCGATCGCCTGGTGCTCGAGAGCATCCAGTTGCAGATGGGCGAGCGCGCCGGCATTCGTATAGACGATGGCAGCCTCAACCAGACCATGCAGCAACTGGCCGAACGCAACGGCGTCAGCTTGGAAGAGTTCCGTGCCGCACTGGAGCGCGACGGCATCAGCTACAACCAGGCCCGCGAGCAGATCCGTCGTGAAATGATCATCAACCGGGTGCGCCAGCGCCGGGTCGCCGAGCGTATCCAGATCAGCGATCAGGAAGTGCGCAACTTCCTCAACTCCGAGGCCGGCCGCCTGCAGACGGCACCCGAGTTCCGTCTGGCGATGATTGTGCTGCCCGTCGACGAGACCGCCAACGAGCAGGAAGTGCGCGCCATTGCAGAGACCGCCAACGAGATCTACCAGGAACTGCGTGCCGGCGCCGACTTCGGTGCCCTGGCCGTCAGCCGCTCGACCGGCGACACCGCCCTGGAGGGCGGGGAACTGGGCTGGCGCAAGAGCAGCGAAATCCCCGGCCCCTTCGCCGACGCCATCTCTACCCTGGAGGTAGGTGAGGTAACCCAACCGCTGCGCTCGCCCATGGGCTTCCACATCCTGCAGGTGCAGGACAAGCGCGGCGCCAGCGAGCAGCTGGTCGAGGAGTACAACGTGCGGCATATCCTGGTCAAGCCAAGCGAGATCCGGAGCCCGGAGGAGACAGCCAAACTGTCCCAGCGCCTGTACGAGCGCATCCAGGCAGGCGAGTCGTTCGCCAAACTGGCACGGGGCTTTTCGGAAGACCCCGGCTCGGCGCTCAACGGCGGCTCGCTGGACTGGGTCATGCCGGAAACCATGGTCACCGAGTTCCGCGAAGTCATGACCAGCATCGAGCCCGGCACGGTCTCGCGGCCGTTCGAATCCCAGTTCGGCTGGCATATCCTGCAGGTCGAAGGCAAACGCAGCGTCGACATGACCGACGAGATGCGCAAGCAGCAGGCCATCAACCTGTTGCAGAATCGCCGCTATGAATCGGAGTTGCAGACCTGGTTGATGGAAATACGCGACGAAGCCTACGTCGAGATCCTCATCTAATGAGCTGCAGAGCGATCGCCCTGACCCCCGGTGAACCCGCCGGCATCGGACCGGACTTGTGTCTTATGCTGGCAGCGGAGCCCTGCCGCCACGAACGGGTGGTGATCGCCGACCCGGACCTGCTGGCAGCAAGGGCGCGCCTGCTGGGTCTGCAGGTGGAACTCGCCCCCTTTGATTCGAACGCTTTGCCCCGCCCCCAGGCGGCTGGCCAGCTGAGCGTGCTGCCGGTGAAAATGCCCGAGGCCTGCCAACCGGGTCTGCTCAATCCCGGTAACGCCCGCTATGTCCTGAGCACGCTGGAGCGTGCCGGGCAGGGGTGTCTGGACGGCCGCTTTGCCGCCGTGGTGACAGCCCCGGTGCATAAGGGTGTGATCAACGATGCCGGTATGGCTTTTTCTGGCCATACCGAATTTTTTGCCGAGCAGACCGGCAGCGCGCAGGTGGTCATGATGCTCGCCTGCCCGGGCCTGCGAGTCGCCCTGGCCACCACGCACCTGCCCCTGCGCGCGGTGCCCGATGCCATCGACCAGCCGCTGCTCGAGCGCGTACTGCACATCCTGCACAGCGATCTGCAGCACAAGTTCGGCATTGCCGCGCCACGCATTCTCGTCTGCGGCCTCAATCCCCATGCCGGCGAAAGCGGTCACATGGGGCGTGAGGAAATAGACATCATCATTCCCGTTCTGGAGCGCTTGCGCGCCCAGGGCATGCATCTGGAAGGTCCCTTGCCAGCAGACACGCTCTTCACCCCCAAGCATCTGCAACACGCCGACGCCGTGTTGGCGATGTACCATGATCAGGGCCTGCCGGTACTCAAGCACATGGGCTTTGGCAACGCCGTGAACATTACCCTGGGCATGCCGATCATCCGCACCTCGGTTGACCATGGCACAGCGCTGGATCTGGCCGGCAGCGGCGCCGCCGACCCGGGCAGCCTGAGGGTGGCCCTGGATACCGCGATCAGCATGATCGAAGCGGGGGACGCAGCATGAGCGAGTTTGCTCCGCACCGGGCGCGCAAGCGCTTCGGTCAGAACTTTCTGCATGATCCGGGTGTGATCAACAATATTCTGCGCGCCGTTGCCCCGCGCGAAGGCCAGCATCTGGTCGAGATCGGGCCCGGCCAGGGCGCCATCACCCAGGGCCTGCTGGAAAGTGGTGCCCGGCTGGATGTGGTAGAGCTGGATAATGACCTGCATCCGCTGCTGCTTGCCCGCTTTGGTGCCAATACCCACTTCCAGCTGCACAAGGGCGACGCGCTGAAATTCGATTTCCGCAAGCTGGTCCCTGCGGGCGAGAAGCTGCGCGTGGTGGGCAATCTGCCCTATAACATCTCCACGCCATTGATGTTTCACCTGCTCAGCCAGGCCGATTGTATCGCCGACATGCATTTCATGCTGCAGAAGGAAGTGGTGCAGCGCCTCGCTGCCGGCGCCGGCATGAACCATTACGGTCGCCTGGGCATCATGGTGCAATACCACTGCCGCGTGGAGCACCTGTTCGATGTCGGCCCCGGCGCATTCAAGCCGGCGCCCAAGGTCGACTCCGCCATCGTGCGCCTGACGCCCCATGCCGAGCTGCCCCACCCTGCCGATGATCCGGCGATGCTTGAGCTGGTTGTGCGCGAAGCCTTCAACCAGCGTCGCAAGACCCTGCGCAATACGCTCAAGCCGCTGCTCAGCGAAGAGAGCATCGTGGCCGAAGGTCTGGACCCGACCCTGCGACCGGAGCAGGTGGACCTGGCCGGCTTTGTCCGCCTGGCCAACCATCTTGCCCGCCAGGCAAGCGCCGGAGAGCAGGTATGAGCGCACACACCTACGTCATCGCGGTGGCGGTCGAGACGCGTTATCTGAGCGAGCAGTCTGACCCGGCCGCAGCGCGCTTCGCCTTCGCCTACACTATCCATATCCGCAACGGCGGCGACATTCCGGCCCAGTTGCTGGATCGGCACTGGAAGATCGTCGATGGCAACGGCAAGGTACAGGAGGTCAAGGGGCCGGGCGTCATCGGTGAGCAGCCGCTGATCGCCCCGGGCGCGACCTACACCTACACCAGCGGTTGTCTGCTGGAGACGCCGGTCGGCACCATGGAGGGCAGCTATGGCATGCGCGCCACCGACGGCCACAGCTTCAACGCACCCATTGCGCTGTTCAGGCTGGCCAAGCCCAACGCCCTGAACTGAAACCCACTGGCGCAGCAAACAGGTTTGGTTAATGACAACGTACGCTGTTGGCGACCTGCAAGGTTGCCTCGGACCACTGAAAGTCCTGCTGGAAAGAGTCGATTTCAATCCCTCGCGTGACACTCTCTGGTCGGTCGGCGACCTGGTCAACCGGGGCCCCGATTCGCTGGGCACCCTGCGTTTCCTGGACAGCCTGGGCGGCGCCTGCATAGCCGTGCTCGGCAATCATGATCTGCACCTGCTCGCCACGGCCCAGGATGCTACCCGGCTGCGCAAGTCCGACACCCTGCTGGCGATCCTCAAGGCCGATGACCGCGCACGCCTGCTTGGCAATCTGCGTGAGCGCCCCCTGGCGCACTTTGATGCCAACCGGGGTATCTTCATGAGCCACGCCGGTATCCCACCTATCTGGACCGTGGCCCAGGCCATGAAGTATGCCGCCGAGGTCGAGGCGGTGTTACGCGATCCGGATCACTGCCAGAGCTTCCTGGCCAACATGTACGGCAATCAACCGGACCGCTGGTCCGAGTCCCTGAGCGGCCTTGAACGCCTGCGCAGCATCACCAACTATCTGACACGGATGCGTTTCTGCAAAGCCGACGGCACCCTGGATCTGAAATCCAAGGATGGCCAGGACACCGCCCCCTCCGGTTTTGCGCCCTGGTTTACCTACCCGCGCAAGGACCCCGAGATCCAGGTCATATTCGGTCACTGGGCGGCGCTGGAGGGCAAGAGCAACACCCGTGATGTGCATGCCCTCGACAGCGGCTGCGTCTGGGGCAACCATATGACGCTGATGAACCTGGACACCGGCGAACGCCATCAATGCAGCTGTGGAGACTGAAGCATGAGTGAATTCGAGCGTATCGGCCCCGAACCGGCCCGGCAGCTGCTTGAGCAAGGCGCGGCGGTGGTCGACATTCGTGACCCCCAGAGCTTTGCCAATGGCCATATCAGTGGTGCCCGTCATCTGGACAACCAGTCGGTTTCTGCCTTCGTTGCCGATGCGGACCGGGAGCGGCCGTTGATCGTGTGCTGCTACCACGGCAATTCCAGCCAGCCAGCAGCCGCCTATTTTGCCGAGCAGGGCTTCGCCCGGGTGTACAGTCTGGATGGCGGTTTCGAGCTCTGGCGAGTGCAGTTTCCCGACCGGATCGCTCACCCTGCCACCGACGCCTGATGTTTCGCGGGCATTACAATTTTTTCCAATAAGTCGGTGCCAGTACCGAACAAACGAACTATTCTGTGACCAAGGCAATCATTAACTGAAAGCCGGTCTGCCGGCTTCCGCCAAAACGGGAGCCTGCCGGATCCCATCTGGCAACCACCTCGCCAGATCGCTGATTCGACAGAC
>JAESUC010000217.1 GCA_016763285.1 Pseudomonas sp. | reverse complement strand
GCCGATTGCCATGCTGGTGGCCGAGCAACTCGGCGGTATCGCTGCGCTGGCGGCGGTCTTCGTCATGTTCACCGGTGTGCTCGGTCCGCTCTTCGGCCCCTGGCTGCTGCGCAAGTGCAAGATCACCGAGCCTGCCGCCTGGGGCATGGCCATGGGCATGACCGCCCACGCTGTTGGCACTTCCCGGGCAATCGAGGAGGGCGAGGAGCAGGGCGCTTTCTCGGCGTTGGCGATGAGCCTGCTGGGTACCGCAACGGCGCTGCTGCTGCCATTGGGCGTCACGTTGTGGGTGATGCTGCGCGGCTGAGCCGCTGCGGCAATACACCGCCTGTCATTGATCTGGATCAAGGTGCACACTGGGTTCTGGAACATTCCGGGCCATATTGCAGTCTCAAGCACGTTCTTTTCTGTTGTCCTGCTGTCTGAGCCGGGCTGTCGGTGTCACCAATTTCCATAAGGAGCTGTGCTCATGGAACTGGACCCTCTTCTGCTATCACGCATCCAGTTTGCGTTTGTGGTGTCCTTCCACGCGATTTTCCCGGTTTTTACCATCGGCCTTGCGTCTTTTATCGCATTTCTGGAAATACTCTTTTTCCGTACCGGTAATCCTGTCTGGGAGCGGCTGTCTGCCTTCTGGGTGCAGGTTTTCGCTGTGGTGTTCGGAATGGGTGTGGTATCGGGCATCGTCATGTCGTTCCAGTTCGGTACCAACTGGAGCAACTACTCCTACGCCGCCGCCAATTTTCTCGGGCCGGTACTCAGCTACGAGGTCATCACGGCGTTCTTTCTTGAGGCGGCTTTCCTCGGCGTCCTGCTCTTTGGTCGCAACCGTGTGCCCAAGGGTGTGCATCTGTTTGCAGCCTGCATGGTCGCGTTGGGCACCTTTATCTCCTCCTTCTGGATTCTGGCAGCCAACAGCTGGATGCATACCCCGGCGGGTGTCGAGCTGCGTGAAGGTGTGTTCTTCGTTACCTCATGGACCGAGGCAATCTTCAACCCTTCGTTCCCCTACCGCTTCATGCACATGGGACTTGCCTCGTTCCTGACTGGTGCCTTTGTAGTCGCGGGTGTCAGCGCCTGGTATCTGCTACGCGGTCGCGAAGTGGAGGTGAATCGCAAAGGGCTTTCCATGTGCCTCTGGCTGATTTTAATCGTAGCTCCAACGCAGGCTGTGGTTGGGGACTTTCACGGGCTTAATACCTTGGAGCACCAACCTACCAAGGTCGCAGCGATGGAGGGTAATTGGGAGACCTCTACCGGTGTGCCTCTGCTGCTGGTCGCGTGGCCGGACCGGGAGAGCCAGAGTAATCTGTTTGAAATCGGCATCCCCAAGCTGGGCAGCATGATTCTGACCCATGACTGGGATGGTGAAGTGCCAGGTCTGAAAGATGTACCTGTAGAGGAACAACCTCCGGTACTGCTTGTGTTCTGGGCGTTCCGGGTGATGGTGGGTCTGGGCATGCTGATGATTGCCGTGGGACTTACCGGTTTGGTTTTACGCCGCAAGGGTCGCTACTGGC
The DNA here is from genome assembly GCA_016763285.1 of Pseudomonas sp. GTDB lineage: Bacteria > Pseudomonadota > Gammaproteobacteria > Pseudomonadales > Pseudomonadaceae > Halopseudomonas. The sequence goes on along the minus strand of JAESUC010000217.1, from coordinate 5,208 downwards.
AGACTCCCTGGTTCCTGCAGACACTGCGCTTGATGAGTGTTACTCCATTTATAGCGGTGCTCGCTGGCTGGATTGTTACCGAAACGGGTCGAGCACCCTGGTTGGTTTACGGCCTGGTTACGCACGCTGAAGGCATCACGCCATCCCTGACCGGCTCCATGGCGTTATTTACGCTGCTCGGCTACATCCTGGTCTATGCAATGATTTTCAGTGCGGGTCTTTATTACCTGATGCGGGTATTGCAGGACGGTCTGGAGATCAGCAAGCACGCTGACGATGTGGATGAAGTGCACCGACCGGCACGCCCATTGTCGGGTAGTGATGTTTCTCTTGAACAGCGGGGGGCCTGACCATGGAAATGGAAATCTTCGATCTGTCGATGATCTGGGCCATGATTATTGCCTTCGCGGTGATCATGTATGTATTGATGGACGGTTTCGATCTCGGGGTGGGCATGTTGTTTCCCTTCGCCCCGGATGAGGACGCCCGCGATGTGATGATGAACTCGGTAGCGCCAGTGTGGGACGGCAATGAGACCTGGCTGGTGCTTGGCGGGGCAGGGCTACTGGGTGCATTTCCGCTGGTTTATTCGATTCTGTTACCGGCTCTGTACATCGGTGTTTTCCTGATGCTCGCGGGGCTGATTTTTCGCGGGGTTGCTTTCGAGTTCCGCTTCAAGGCTAGAAGCTCGCGGTATCTATGGAATTGGGCCTTTGCCGGTGGCTCGTTCCTGGCGGCGTTTGCCCAGGGCGTTGTGGTGGGCTCCTATATTCAAGGCTACGAAACGGAAGGACTGGCCTACGCGGGAGATGCCCTCGACTGGCTGACACCTTTCACAGTAACCACTGGGATCGGGTTGATGGCGGGGTATGCGCTACTTGGCTGCACCTGGCTGATCATGAAAACCGAAGGCTACATTCAGGAATGGGCCTACGGCCTGGCACCATGGCTTCTGGGAGCAGTGCTGGCGATCTTTGCCATCATCAGCATCTGGACGCCCTCGGTGGACCCTGCGGCATTCGAGCGTTGGTTCTCCCAGGTTCGCTGGATCTGGGTGTTCCCGCTATTGACCGCCTTTTTTGCCTTCCAGATCTGGAGAGGTTTGAAAAAGCGCCGTGAGGCAATCCCGTTCATTGCGACCATGGCAATGTTCGCCGCGACCTATTTCGCCTTGCTCTGGACGCGCTGGCCGTACGTGATACCGCCGAACTTCACCCTATGGGATGCAGCCTCGGCGCCTGAGTCGCAGTTGTTCCTGCTGTTGGGCATGCTGTTCGTGATTCCGATCATCCTGGCGTATACCGCCTGGACCTATTGGGTGTTCCGCGGCAAGGTCCGTGTGGGCGAAGGCTATCACTGAGTCTGGCAGACGCAGCCGGGACTGGTTGCGGCGCCAGGGCCTGCCTGTCAGCCCCTGGCTGCATGCTGCGGTCTTTATCGGATTGCTCCAGACCTTGGCCGTCATGGCCCAGATGGGGCTGATCGCCTGGCTGGTGCATGCTTTGTTGGTCACGCAGGTAGCTTATTTCGAGTTGCTGTGGCCGGGTGTTGCCCTAGGGCTGGCCATTGTGCTTCGAAGCCTGGCCCAGGCTGCCCAGGAGCGTTGTGGGCAGCACGCCAGTGCGCAAGTGCGGCAACTCGCGCGTGTGCAATTGGCGGCCCATTGGGACGCACTGGGGCCGGTCCGCATGGCTGATCGCTCCAGTGCGACCCTGACCAATCAGTGGGTTGAACAGGTTGAGGCGCTGGACGGCTATTATGCCCGCTACCTGCCGCAGCAATGGCTGGCGCTCTTGTCGCCGTTGCTGATCCTGCTGCTGGTGTTCTGGCTTGACTGGCTGGCAGCGCTGTTTCTGCTCCTTGCTGCACCCTTGATTCCGCTGTTCATGGCCCTGATAGGGATGAGCGCAGAGAAGGTCAGCCAACAGCATGTGCTCGAAGCGGGGCGCCTGGCAGGTCATTTCCTTGATCGCGTGCGCAGTCTGACCAGCCTGCAACTGTTCGGTCAGGCTGGAGCTGCCACGGAATCGGTGCAGGCTGCTGCTGAACGCTATCGGGCAGTTACCATGCGAACGCTGCGTATCGCCTTTCTATCCTCTGCGGTTCTGGAGTTTTTTGCTTCGGTAGCCATTGCCGTGGCGGCGATGTACATCGGTTTTGGCCTGTTGGGCTATATCCAGTATGGCCCGGCAGCAGAGCTTAGCTTGTTTTCCGGACTGTTTATCTTGCTGCTGGCGCCCGAGTTCTTCCAGCCACTGCGCAGCCTGGCACAGTCCTATCATGACCGTGCGGCGGCGCTCGGCGCGGCAGACAGTCTGGCGGCCCTGGAGCACGAGTCGGTGGGTCTCGCACCTTCGCAGGCTCCGGAGATTCGCGCTGATGCTTCGTGCCTCCGTGTCCGGAATCTGACGCTGACATACCCCGGGCGAGGCCCTACCCTGGCCAACTTTACGCTGACCATCAACCGCGGTCAGGTGGTGGCACTGATCGGTGCTTCCGGTTCAGGCAAGTCGAGCCTGTTGCATTGTCTGGCCGGTTTTGCTCAGCCGAATGCTGGCAGTATCAGCCTGTTTGGCAAGGTGCCCGGCCAGCAACCATTCGCCTGGTTGGGCCAACGCCCGTTTCTGATCCAGGGTACCTGGGCGGATAATTTACGACTCACGGCGCTCCAGGCCGATGAGCCCAGCATGATGCGCGCCCTTGAGGCAGTAGGCCTCGGCCCGTTGCTGGCGGCACAACCCCAGGGGCTGAACACGGCTCTGGGTGAAGGCGGTCGTGGTCTCTCGGGGGGGCAGGCACAACGGCTGGCCCTTGCGCGCGTGTGGCTTTCCGATGCCGATCTGGTGCTGCTTGACGAGCCGACAGCGAGCCTTGATGAGCAAAGCGAAGCCGAAGTGATAGAGGCTCTTCGTGGGCTGGCAGCCAGCGGCAAGACGCTGATTATTGCTACCCATCACCCGGCGCTTATGGCCTTGGCGGACCGCCGTGTCGAACTGGTCAGGAGGAGGCTCTCGGATGTCTGAGCTCAAGCCCTGGCTGGATCTGATCATGCAACGACGTGGCCGCCTGTGGGTTGGAGCCATGCTGCTGGCCCTCACGCTTTTCAGCGCGATAGGCCTGCTGGCGTTATCCGGCTGGTTCATAACCGCTACCGGCGTCACGGCGCTATTGTGGGCCGCGGGTCAACGGGTGATGTTCGATGTCTATATGCCCGGTGGCGGTATTCGTTTCTTTGCGCTGACGCGGACCGTGGCGCGGTATTTCGAGCGGGTATTCAATCACAATACGGTGCTCAGCTTGCTCGCGGACATGCGCGGTCGGCATTTTGCCGCGCTGGCGGCACTGGACGGCGCCACCTTGAGCCGCCTGCGCGCCGCCCAGTGGCTGAACCGCCTCACCGCCGATATCGACACGCTGGATACCCTTTACCTGCGTCTGCTGGCACCACCGCTGGTGGCCTTGCTGGGCATTGTGTTGGTCTGCGGTCTGATTGCATTGTTTCATCTGTCATTAGCGCTGTTACTGGGTGCTCTGTTGCTGGCGCTATTGCTGCTGCTGACGCTGGGGATGGCTCGGTTGGGTGTTCACTATAGCGCTCGGCGCGTCGAGCAGTTGGATGGTTTACGGGTGCAGGCGATTGAGCATTTGCAGGGGATGGCCGAGCTGAAGGCGGCTGGCACCCTGGGCGTGCATCGCCAGCAATTGCTAGCGGGTAGCCAGCAAATGCTTGATCAGCAATTGGCCTTGCAGGGGCGTATTGCCCTTGGCCAGGCGGTTACTACCTTGGGCGTCATGGGCGCGGTGATGGTTGGGCTGTTTGGCGCGATCCAGGCGTATCTCACGGGCCTGTTGTCCGGGCCGGTGATGGTGATGATCCCCCTGGCGCTTATGGCTTTGACCGAAGGCCTTGCCGGTCTACCTGCGGCCTTTGCGCAATATGGTGGCACCCGGGCAGCGGCCCGGCGCTTGAATCAACAGACAGCAATGAGCTCCTCCCTGGTCGAACCCGATCAGCCTGCCGCCATACCGACTGAACTGGACCTGCATTGGCAGGATATTGGCGTGGAATACGCCGGCTTGCGCGGACTCAATCTCACCCTTGCGCACGGTGAGCGACTGGCTTTGATCGGACCCTCGGGCTGCGGCAAGTCTACCCTGGCCTCGCTGGTCGCGCGGTTGATCGATCCGGATTCGGGCCAGATGCGTGTTGGCGATGCGTCGTTGCGCGAGTTGTCTCTGACCCAATGGCGCACCCGGGTGGGCTACCTGACCCAGCAGACCGAGCTACTGCATGACAGCGTTGCCGCCAACCTGCTACTGGCCAACCCGGCCGCAACTGACGCGGAGCTCTGGCGAGTGCTGGAAATGGTCGACCTTGCCGACCTCGTCGCTGCGCTGCCGGCCGGGATCAACACCTGGGTCGGCGAGTCGGGAAAGCAATTCTCGGGAGGCGAGGGACGGCGCCTGGCGTTGGCGCGGGTGCTGCTCAAGGATGCGCCGTTGGTTCTCCTGGATGAACCTTTCAGCGGTCTGGATGCAGCCACCCGGCAAAAGGTAAATGCGCGCCTGGAGCCTTGGTTAGCGGGGCGTACTGCTCTGTTTCTGGGTCACGACGCCGCCCAGTTGCCCCAGGCCGACCGGGTGCTAGCCGTGGCCGACCTGTAGCGGGCAAGCAACAGCAGGACAGGTCGGCGGACTACCGTTGATCGGTTTTGCGGTTTTCAACCGGGCCAAGGGTATCACCAGGTATCCACAAATGGCCGCAGGCCTTTTTGCAACGACTCCAGGGGTGCAGAATTAAGGCCACGCAGCAGCCATTCGCGGGTTTCCAGCGGGTCGATTACAGCATCGATCTCGAGGAAGCTGGCCATGCTCACGCCCTTCCCGCGCTGGTACAGCTCGGCGACCAGTTTCTCGAACAGGTCGTTGCGCTCGCTTTCGTCCTCGATCGCTGCCAGCTCCTTGGCGTAACCCAGGCGTACCGCTCCTTCCAGACCCATGGCGCCAAATTCGCTGCTTGGCCACGCGATGGTGAACAGCGGTGCCTGGAAGCTACCGGCGGCCATTGCCTGGGCGCCGAGGCCGTAGCCCTTGCGCAGCACCACGGTCATGAATGGAATCTGCAGACTGGCAGCGGTGACGAACATGCGCGAGACATGGCGCACGGTCGCCTGCTGTTCGGCTTCCGGACCGACCATGAAGCCGGGG
>JAESUC010000216.1 GCA_016763285.1 Pseudomonas sp. | reverse complement strand
CATATTCAAACGGCTGATGCGCAGCATCAACCGGCCCGACCTCGCCGAGGATCCGGCGCTGGCCGACAATGCCGGACGGGATGCGCGGCGCGAAGAACTCTATGCCGTAATCGATGCATGGACCGCCTCGCTTGAGCAGTCGGAGGTATTGCGCGTTCTGGCCGAGGCTGAAGTACCCGCCAGTCGCATCTACTCGGTGGCAGACATGTTTACCGATCCGCAATTCATTGCCCGGGAGATGTTCGTGCAGGGACACCTACCCGACGGCAAGGCTTTCAGCATGCCCGGCATAGTACCCAAGCTGTCCGGCACACCCGGGGCAACCGAATGGGTAGGCCCGGCACTGGGGGAGCACACAGAAGCGATCTTGAGCGAGATGGGGTACAGCGAGGAAAGGATCAGGAACCTGAGAACCCAGGCCGTGATCTAGCGGGCAAAGGGCAAGTGCGTTGCAGCCAGCGGCATGGCAACGCATCACTCAGTCCCGTCCGGCGGGCATGGCCCGCCGCGGGCCTGACTTAACGAAACCCGAGAAAGGACAGAATGGCCAGAACGATAACGACAGCGCCAACGATATATACAATGTTATTCATGTGATCTTGCTCCAATTGTGGGATATAAGCCGCTTCGTGAACCCTGCGGCTTATCCATGGGACAACTGAAACAGGAAAACGTTGTATTTATCTTTCCACGGCCGCGCTCAACTGAAATCCTGCCTGTGCATCCACGGAATGATCCGCTCGAATGCCAGCTCGATATTCTGCAGGGAGGTCGAATAACTCAACCGCAGGGCATTGCTGCAGCTGTGGCCGAAGGTCTCCCCCGGAATGGTGCATACCCCGGTTTCCTTCAACAGACGCAACGCGACATTGGTGCCATTCACCCCCTCGGGCAGGGACGGGAACAGATAAAAGGCGCCCTCGGGTTTGTAGCCGGTCAGATGCGGCGTCTGCTCCACCAGCTCGACCACGCGATCACGGCGGCGAGTATATTCGGCCAGCATGCTGTCGATAAATTCGCTGCCCCCGTTGAGTGCCGCTACGCCCGCCCACTGGCAGGGTGTATTGGCCACGGTGGTAGTGAACATGTGGTAGCGCCGCAGTCGCTTGATCGCTCCCTGACTGGCAATGATCCAGCCAATGCGCATACCGGCCATGCTGTAGGTCTTGGAAAAGCTGCTGACCACCATGACGTGATCCAGATCACTGGTACTGCCCAGCACCGACGGATACTCCTTACCGTCATAGATCAGGTGATCGTACACCTCGTCGCTGATCACCTCGATGCCCCGGTAGGCCGCTTCCTGCAGGATGGCTTCCAGGGTTTCCTTCGGATAGACCGTGCCGGTCGGATTACTTGGCGAGTTGAGGATGATTGCATAGGTGTTGGGCTGGATCGCATCGATGACCTCCTGGGGATCGAGCTGGTGACCCTTTTCTGCCCGCGTCGCAATTTCCGTCACCTCCCCGCCATTCATGCGCAGCAGCGGGGCATACAACATGAATGCCGGGTCCGGCACGATAAAGTGACGCCCGGGGGCCGATACCGCGGTCAGCGCCAGATACAGCGCCTCAGTCGCCCCGGTGGTGATCATGATGTTGTCGGGCGTCAGCTTGCGCTGGTACCGGTTGCTGTAATACACCGCCAGGGAGTCGAGCAGCTCCGGCAGCCCGGCATCCATGGTGTAGCCGGTCTGCCCTGCGCACAAGGCCTCGACGGCGGCGTTGACCACGTTTTCCGGCGCGGGCAGGTCCGGCTGCCCGATGGACAGGTGGATGACGTCCTCCATGTTCGCCGCCATATTTACCATCTTGCGGATACCCGGCACCGGAATGGCCATCATTGCCGGGTTCCAGATCGGATCTTCGGATTCGTACAGGTCGATATCCAGCGTGCTCAGGGACATGGCGCACCTCGTGCTTTGAATGAATGACCGGCCTCAGGCATTGAACAACTCGGGCCGACGGTCGGTTAACGGCGCAGCCTGCTGAAAGGCATGCCCCGCCTGAAGCACCAATGCATCGTTGAACCGGGCGCCCACCAGTTGCAGGCTGATGGGCATGCCAGCGGTGTCAAACCCGCAGGGCACTGCCAGACCGGGCTGACCGGTCATGTTGAAGGGATAGGTAAAGGGCGTCCAGGTAGGCCAGCGTGTGCTGGGCCAGTCCCGAGGAACCTCGCGACCCGTTTCGAAGGCGGTGATCGGCAAACTCGGCGTCAGCAGCAGGTCATACTTGCGATGGAAGTTGGCCATGCGCTCGCGCAGCGCCATGGACTCGTTCACCGCGCCCATGTAATCGAGCATGCTCAGGCGTGCCGCCTTCTCTGCCACCTTGACCAGCTCCGGGTCCATGCGCTCGCGCTTCTTGCTACCCAGATCACGCATCGCATTCGCGGCGCCACCGTAGAACAGGTGGCCGAAGGCCGCCAGTGGATCGCTGAAGCCGGGGTCCACCCGTACCACTTCAGCGCCGAGATCCTCGAACACTTTCGCCGCCTGAGCCACTGCCGCCTCCACTTCGGGATCCACATCGACATAGCCGAGATTCGGGCTGTAGGCGATCTTCAGTCCCTTGACGCCCTTGTTGAGATCAGCCAGATAATCGATATTGCGCCGGGGCACCGCGTTGGTATCGCGGTGATCGGCCTCGCACAACACGTTCATCATCAGCGCGGCGTCTTCCACCGTCCAGGTCATCGGGCCGGCATGGGCCAGGGTACCGAACGGGCTGGCGGGCCAGTGCGGCACCTCACCAAAGGACGGTTTGAGCCCGACGATACCGCAGAAACCGGCGGGAATACGGATCGAGCCACCGGCATCGGTGCCCAGGGCCAGCGGCGCCATGCCCAGCGCCACCGCAACGCCGCTGCCGCCGCTCGAGCCACCGGCGGTCTTTTCAGGATTCCAGGGGTTGTTGGTGACCCCGTCGACCGGGTTGTCGGTCACGCCCTTCCAACCGAACTCCGGCGTGGTGGTCTTGCCGATAGGCACATACCCATGACGCGCCAGTGCGGCCGTTGCCGGCGCCGACTTGTTCAGTGTGCTCTGCGGATCGACCGTGTAGGAGCCCTTGATGGTCGGCCACATCGGGGTCAGGAACACGTCCTTGACTGCCACCGGCACGCCGTCGAGCAGCCCCTGGGCCTCGCCCGCCTGATAACGTTGCTCTGACTCACGCGCCAGTCCCAGTGTGGTATCCCGGTCCACCAGACAGAAGCCGTTGGTGTGGGTGTCGAGTCGCTCGATCTGGTCCAGCATCGCCGTGGCGACCTCCACCGGCGACAGCGTCTTGTCCTGATATTGCTGCAAGAGCTCCACAGCGGTCATGCGTAAGATCTCGTTGGACATATTTCTCTCCGTCTTGTCAGCCTGCTCGAATCACCCTTTGGCGACCTGATTGAATAATGCCTTGCCCTGGGCCCAGCCCTTGAAGTTGGCCACGAACTGCTCGCCCAGCGCCTGTTGCCAGCCGTTGAAATCACCGGCCATATGCGCCGAGATCATCACATTGGGGGCGTCCCACAGTGGATGCTCGGCCGGCAGGGGCTCGGTCTCGAATACGTCCAGAGCCGCACCGCCAATCTCCCCCGCCTGCAACGCAGCGAGCAGATCATCGGTAAGCACGATCGGACCGCGTCCGACATTGATCAGCCTGGCGCCGGGCTTCATGGCGGCAAAGGCGCGCTGGTCAAACAGCCCCTCGGTGTCTGGCGTCAGCGGCGCGGTGATGACCACGTAGTCGGCCTGGGGCAAGCACGCGAACAACTGCTCCTGGGCCAGCACCTGGTCAAAACGTTCATCCGCCCGCGCGGTGCGGGCGATACCGGTCACGTGCATGCCGACCGCGCGCAACAGCGAGGCCACCTCACCACCGATCGAGCCGGCTCCCACGACCAGAGCCCGCGCGCCCGCAATCATCTCGGTATCGCGGTGTTGCCAGCGGTGTTTGCGCTGCAAAGCGAGATTGGTCAGGGTGTCCTTGGCAAACAGCAGCACCGCACCGAGCACATATTCGGCAATGCCCCGATCAAACACGCCGCGGGCATTGGTGATGGGTATGTCGCTTTCGACCAGGGCAGGGAACATCAGCGCGTCTACCCCGGCACTGGTAGCGTGCACCCAGTGCAGTCGTGGTTTTTCAGGCCAGCAACGTTCAAGCAGGCCGGTGCGGAAATCAGTCACGACCAGCACATCCGCGTCCGGCAACAGTTCGCGCAACTGTGTCTCGTCACTGACGGTTTCGACGCGCACATCTTCCGGCAAGCCCCCGAGGCCAGGGAGCTCGTTTTCGCCAGCGGCGACCAATACCAGTACGAAAGTCATTACATGCAACTCCAACCATGGCGACGGGCCTTGCGGCACCGCCGGTAAAGCGACAGGCGATACGGATCAAACCGCTCGCACATTTGAATCAGACAAGGTGCGCGATGATGCCGTCCGCCACCTCCTTGCAGCCCCGTGCCGGTGGCGTGCTGGTCACCAGGTCCTGCGCTACCGCCCCTCGCAGACGTTCAGCCGACAGCCCGAAGCCCAGCCACTCGAGCATCATTGCCGTAGTCAGCAGCATGGCCGCCGGATTGGCCTTGCCCTGACCGGCGATATCCGGCGCACTGCCGTGGGTCGGCTCGAACAGCGCGGGTCTGTCCCGGTTGTCCGGATTGATGTTGCACGACGGCGCCAACCCCAGGCCGCCCGACAGCACGGCAGCCAGATCGGTCAGAATGTCTCCGTGCAAATTGCTGGCCACCACGACATCAAACTCCCACGGGCATTGCACGAACTTCATGCAGGCAGCATCGACCAACTGGTGGCTGACGCCGATCTCCGGAAATTCGCGGGCCACCTCGGCAAACACCTCGGTATACAGCTCACCCCAGGCCGGCTGGGCGTTACGCTTGGTGATAAGGCAGACCTGTGCCGCCGCACTGCCCTTCTCGGTGCAGAAAAAGCTCCGCTCTGCTCCATGGTCCTGCAGCCGTTCCCGGGCGCGGACAAAGGCATGCCGAATCAGTCGCTCGGTGCCGCGGCGGGTGAAGATTTCCAGTTGGGTTGCCACTTCATGGGGCGTACCCTGCTGCAGCCGCCCACCCTGGTTCACATATTCACCCTCGCTGTTTTCACGGATCACCAGCATGTCGACCTGTTCGGCCCTGGGGTCGGCGAGGTACCTCGGTGCGCCCGGCAACAGACGCGCCGGGCGCTCGCAGGCCCACAGATCGAGACCCTTGCGAAAGGTCAGCAGTGGCGCCAGGGATATCCCGTCGGGCAGCCGGTACCGCGCCTTGTCTTCAAGCGGGCCGGGATCGCCCAGGGCGCCAAGCAGCAGGGCATCGTATTCGCATGCCTGTTGCAGCGCGTCGTCCGGCATCATCTGGCCATGCTCGCGATGCCAGGCGGTGCTGGGCCAGTCCAGCGTATCCCAGCTCAGCGGCAGGGCATCCTGCTCGCGCAGCAGCTCCAGCACCCGGACCGCCTGCTCCATGACCTCGGTTCCAATGCCATCTCCGGGCATCAGCGCAATACGCGCATCCTTTGCAGTGGCATTCATCACTCTACTCCGCGCCCATGCACAGGTATTTCACCTCGGTGTACTCATCCAGCCCATGGTGCGAGCCTTCCCGGCCCAGTCCCGACGCCTTGACCCCGCCAAAGGGCGCCGCTGCGTTGGATACCGCCCCTTCGTTGACGCCGATGATCCCCGCTTCAAGCTCATCGGCCACCCGCCAGATACGATGAATATTGGTGCTGTAGAAATAGGCCGCCAGGCCATAGGGGGTATCATTGGCGATCTGCAGCGCCTCTTCCTCGGTATCGAACTTCATCACCGCTGCCAGGGGGCCGAAGGTTTCGTCTTCGCACAGCTCCATGTCCGGCGTGACGTCCGTAATCAGAATCGGGTGCACGTAGTTACCCTTGTCCGCCTCGGGTCTCGGCCCGGCCACATGAGTCGCTCCCTTGGCCAGGGCATCCTCATAGTGGCGTTTGACCTTCAGTACCGCGTCATGGTTGATCAACGCCGACTGGGTAACACCCTCCTCGAAGCCGTCGCCGACCTTGAGCTTGCCCATGGCGTCGGCCAGCTTGGAAACAAACTGGTCGTGCACGCTGCGCTGCACCAGGAAGCGATTGGCGCAGATACAGGTCTGACCGGTATTGCGGAACTTGCTCATCATCGCGCCTTCCACCGCCCGGTCCAGATCGGCATCGTCGAATACGATAAATGGCGCGTTGCCGCCCAGCTCCAGTGACACTTTCTGCACATGCTCGGCGCACTGGGCCATCAGCTTGCTGCCCACCGAAGTCGAACCGGTGAAACTCAGCGTGCGTACGATCGGACTGCTGGTAAAGACCTTGCCGACCATGCTGGATTTGCCGGTTACCACATTGAACACGCCCGGCGGGATGCCGGCCTCATCCGCCAGTTCAGCCAGTGCCAACGCGGTGTAGGGAGTCGCCTCCGCCGGCTTGACGACCATCGAGCAGCCGGCAGCCAGCGCCGCCCCCGCCTTGCGGGTGATCATTGCGGCCGGGAAATTCCAGGGGGTAATCGCAGCGGTCACGCCCACCGGCAAGCGGGTCACCACGATGTGCTGGCCGGGCTTGGCACCCGGAATGGTCTCACCGTACACCCGGCGGGCCTCCTCGGCGAACCAGCGAATAAAGGACGCTGCATAGGCCACCTCGCCACGGGACTCCGCCAGGGGCTTGCCCTGCTCAAGCGTCATCAGCGTGGCGATGTCTTCCTGATGCTCGAGCATCAGGTCGTTCCAGCGCATCAGCAGATCCGCCCGCTCCTGGGCCGGCTTCTTGCGCCAGACCTTGAATCCCGCCTGCGCCTGATCAATCGCATCGGTGATCTCGTCAGCGCTCAATGACGGAATGGTACCCAGGGTTTCGCCATTGGCCGGGTTTTCCACGGTGACGGTCGACCCATCGGCGGCATCGCGCCACTGACCACCGATGTAGCTTTGCTGGCGAAACAGACGTTTGGACTTCAATCGGGAAAGGGACATTTTTCCTCCTTTAATCTTCTGGCGGTATCCAGAGAGCTCTGAATCCAAGGTAGGCCGGTTTACCCCCCGACGCAATGAACAATCCCCGCTGCCGGGCGCAGCGTCACAATCGCCCGTAGCTCTGACCCGGATCTGCGGGTAAAATCGCCGGTTTGAAGCCAACCAACGGGACAATGCAATGGGCCGCGCCTACCAGAACCGCAAAGAATCGATGGCCAAGACGGCCGATGCCAAAACCAAGGTCTACAGCAAGTACGCTCGCGAGATCTATGTCACCGCCAAGTCCGGCGGCGTCGACCCGACCGGCAACCTGGCGCTGCGGGGTCTGATCGAGCGGGCGAAGAAGGACCAGGTGCCCGCCCACGTGATCGACAAGGCCATAGACAAGGCCAAGGGTAGCGGCGGCGAGGATTTCTCGGTGGCACGCTACGAAGGCTTCGGGCCCGGCAACTGCATCGTGATCGTCGAGTGCCTGACCGACAACCCCAACCGCACCATCTCCGATGTACGCAACTGCTTCACCAAGACCAAGAGCAAGATGGGCACGCCCGGCAGTGTCAGTCACATGTTCGACCATTGCGCTATCCTGTCCTTTGCCTCCGAGGACGAGGAAGGGGTACTGGAAGCGTTGATGATGGCGGACGTGGATGTCACCGACATTGAGAACGAGAACGGCATGATCACCGTTTTTGCTGCCAACACCGACTATGGCAAAGCGAAGCAGGCGCTCGCGGACGCCTATGGCGATATCGATTTTGCGGTCGACGAAATTCAGTTTCTGCCCCAGACCTCGACTACGCTGGAAGGCGACGACGTCGCGCTGTTCGAGAAGTTTGTCGATATGCTCAACGATCTGGACGACGTTCAGAACATCTATCACAACGCGGAAATCTGAGGGCCACCCACCTCGCGTAGCCGGTTTTCGCGCCCACCCCAATTGATGGGAGTGCTGCATGTTTGACCTGGCTGTTTTTGCCCTGAGTCTGGTTCTACTCACGGTTACCGTGTTTGCCAGAGTAAGGCTCCGCGACTGGTGGCTGCGCGCCTGCGAGTTTCCCAGGGTACAGATCGCCTGCCTGGCGGGGATCTCGGCGCTGCTGTCGGTACTGATCGACGAGCCGTGGCGTACCTACAGCCTGGCCGCAAGCATCGGCGTGGTAGTGATCCAGGCCTGGTGGATCTTTCCCTACACCCGGCTGGCGCGCTGCGAGCTTCAGCAGGCCGAGCCGGGGCATGAGGAGCGTTGCGTCACCCTGCTGATTGCCAACGTGCTGACCCCGAACCGCAACGCCAAGGGCCTGATCGATCAGATCCTGGAACACCGCCCGGACATCGTGCTCACGCTGGAGAGCGATGACTGGTGGGGCGAACAACTGCACGCCGCCCTGGCGGAAGACTGGCCGATCCAGGTCAGCATCCCCCAGGACAACCTCTATGGCATGCACCTGTTCTCCCGTCTGGACATCGACGACCTGGAGGTCAAACGGCTGATCCAGGACGATATCCCCTCGATCCATGGCTGGGTGATACTGGACAGCGGCGAACGGGTTCGGTTGCACGCGCTGCATCCGCGCCCGCCCTCACCCCAGGAAAGCGAAACCAGTCTCTGGCGCGACGCGGAGCTGCTACTGGTAGGCCGCGAAATACGCGAGCAGGCGGGACCGGCGCTGCTGATCGGCGACCTGAACGACGTGGCCTGGTCGCGCACCACCAAGCTATTCACCCGGGTCAGCGGCATGCTTGACCCCCGCCGTGGTCGCGGCATGTTTGCCACATTCCATGCGGGTCACAGATTGCTGCGCTGGCCGCTCGACCACATTTTCGTCACCGAGCATTTCACCTTGAGGCGCATGCAGCGCCTGAAAGGGTATGGGTCAGATCACTTTCCAATTCTGGCCACGCTGTGCTGTCGTCCCTCGCGTAGCGATGAGAACGACCGCCCGGAACCCGAACAGGGTGACAAGGCCGCAGCCAGCGAGACCATTCGCGCTGCGCGAGCTGCGGCTCCGCAGACGGTCTAGTGGCTGGCAGCTAGGGGCAACGCTCAGGCGCGAAAGTCTTCCAGCCACTCGCCTGCGGCGTGCGCCTCGCGCTCGTGGGTCGCATCGCGCCAGTCTTCCAGCAGCGCCGCCTCGTACCACTCGCGCATCGGCTTGAGCTCGAGCAGTTGGTCGACATAGTCCAGGGCGGCCGCTGACATCGCCAGATCATAGGTCTGGACGCGAAAAGCCACCGGCGCAAACGCAGCGTCCACCGCGGTAAACTGATTACCCGCCAGGAAAGGACCGCCGAAACGGTCCAGCCCCTGATTCCAGAGCTCATCAATACGATCGATATCAGCCTGCAGGCCGGCATCGATTGAGGCCATGCGGATACGCAAGCCGCAATTCATCGTGCAGATGCTGCGCAACGGGGCAAAGCCGGCATGCATCTCCGCGCTGGCACAGCGGGCCCAGGCCCGCGCAACCGCCTGCGCTGGCCAGACCTCAGGGTGAAGCTCCGCCAGGTATTCGAAAATGGCCATCGAATCCCACACCACGATATCGCCATGAACCAGGCAGGGCACCTTGCCGCTGGGGGAAAAACTGCGGTAGATCACTGGCGTGGCCTCCCCGGCAAACGGCATCAACCGCTCATTGAAGGGGATCTGCAACTGCTGCATCAGGACCCAGGGCCTGAGGGACCAGGAAGAGTAGTTCTTGTTGGCGATATACAGGTCTGGAATCATGCGTGGCTGCTCCATCAGAAATACATTCCTTGCGTTCCAGGAAAGTATGCACGAGAAGAGTCAGCCAACGCACGCACTTCTAAGGGCCCGGCCCGGGCTATTCGACTGCCGGAGTCGGCCTGACCAGGATTTCATTGACGTCCACATGGGACGGCTGTGACAGCGCGTACAGCACCGCGCGGGCAATATCCTCCGGCTGCAGTGCCCGCTCGGGCGGCTGGTCGAAAAACGCCGTATCGACCATGCCGGGCTCGATCAGCGTGACCCGCATGCCACTACCCCGCACCTCCTCGCGCAGGCCATAGCCGATCGCCGAGACAGCCCACTTGGTCGCACTGTACATGGAGCCAGGGATGGTCACCCGGCCCGCCGCCGAACCGGTCAGCAGCAGGTGACCGCGGCTTCTGCGCAGCGCCGGCAGGCAGGCCTGCACGGTAAGACCCACCCCCAGGATGTTGGTCAGGATCATGTCACGCCAGACGTCCGGGTCCGCCTCGCTGAACCCGCCGGGCTCGCCACCGCGGCCGGCATTGGCAAAGACCGCATCGATCTGACCGAAGGCATTCTCGGCCTCATGGGCGAGATTGAGCTGATCGTCGTGATCCTGTACGTCACAGGCCACGACTATCGCACGGTCGTCGCCGCCAAGTTCCTGCTGCAGGTCCCGCAGCTTTTCCCTGGAACGGGCAGCCAGCACCAGCCGATAACCGGCCCTGGACGCTTCTCGGGCGGTGGCTGCACCAATGCCGGACGAGGCGCCGGTAATCAAGAGGACGGGGTCTGCCATATCAGTCTCCTTTTCACGCGATAGATCCTGTTGGACGCCGGGGCGGGCCCACAGTTCGCGGAGATCTGCTATGGAGTTACTGCAAGGTGTGACAGCCGTATGGGCCGGTCGGTCCCGAGCAGGCCATGGAAACGGTCGGCCCGGGAAGGAGGGATCAGAGCATGGAATTGAGACGTTGACGAATCAGCGCGTCGGCCTCGGACATGATGCGATCCAGCAGCTCCTGGCAGGTGGGTATGTCGTGGATCAGACCAGCCACCATGCCGCAGGACCAGGCACCGATTTCCATCTCGCCTTCCTTCATGATGCGCGGGTAGACGCCGGCGACTTCTTCGATGATGTCCTTGAACTGCAGATCGGCGCCCAGACGCTTTTCCTTCTCGATGATCCGCTCGACCGCAGCGTTGTTGAGTACGCGCTCGGTGTTGCGCAGCGGACGCATGACCAGACGGGTATCGAGCTCGCTGGCGGCAACGATAGCCTGCTTGACGTTTTCGTGTACCGGAGCTTCCTGGGTGGCAATGAAGCGGGTGCCCATGTTCATCCCTTCGGCACCCAGCGCCAGCGCCGCTACCAGTGAGCGCGCATCGGCCATGCCGCCTGAGGCAACAAAGGGGATTTCCAGCTCGTCGGCGGCGCGCGGCAGCAGAATCATGTTGGGGATATCATCTTCACCCGGGTGGCCACCGCACTCGAAACCGTCGACCGATACCGCGTCACAGCCGATCGCCTGCGCCTTAAGGGCATGGCGTACGGAGGTGCACTTGTGGATCACCTTGATGCCGGCATCCTTGAGCACAGGCATGTATTGCTCGGGGCTGCGACCGGCGGTCTCGACGTATTTCACGCCACCATCGATGATCGACTTGATATAACCGGGATAATCCGGGGTATTGAGCGAAGGCAGGAAAGTCAGATTGACCGCGAAAGGCTTGTCGGTCATGTCCCGGCAGCGCGCGATCTCGTTGGCCAGATCGGCGGCGCTTTTCTGCGTCAGACCGGTGATGGTACCCAGACCGCCGGCGTTGGACACAGCGGCTGCAAGCTCGGCGAAGCCGACATAGTGCATACCGCCCTGGATGATGGGATGCTGAATGCCGAACAGTTCAGTAATACGCGTTTTCACGTTCAATTGCCTCTTGTAGTGGTACACCGGCCCTCTGCCGGGTGGATAATGCGAATGACGACGCTAATTTCGTCCGGGGCAAATTGCAAGCTTTTGCCTGCCTGCCCGGGCTTGTGCAGCCTGTCAGATATCCTCGAGCGACCCCGCAACGGGTGCCGGGTCGCCATCATGCCGGGCATCCCGACGCAGCGGGAGATAGTCCCGCTCGGCGAATACCTCGGCCAGAATCGACTGCTCGATAAAGCTGCGCTCGCCCACCTTCACCGGGACCCTGACCACCAGATGTATGGCATCCGGCGCCGGCACCTGGAGCGTTACCCGCGGCTCGACCGCCGGAACCGCAAGTCCGCGGTTGGCACTGACCCGGCTCATGTAGGTGCGCACCTGCTCGAGATAGGCGGCGCACTGCCGGTTGGCCGCGGTCAGACAGGCCTGCTGCGCTGCGCGCCAGTCATCTGCGCGGCGAAAGGGAATGGTGAAGACGTGGAAGCCGTAGTTCTCGGTAAAGCTCTCGTTGATTACCGGCTCGGAGACAAACAGCGCGTTGGGTATCACGATCATCCGACCTGTGCGCTGCTGCAGGTTGCCCGGCCCTACTTCCAGCACCGTCGTGGCCAGCAGACTCTGGTCGATCACATCTCCGCGAAAGTCCTTGACCTGAATACGGTCGCCCAGATTGAACGACCGCGAGCCGCTCTTGAGCATCGAACCGGTCAGACAGAGGATCAGCTCCTTGGTGGCGACCACGAAGGCCACCGCGATGGCGACGATCGACAGGGCGAGCGTGCGTAACTCATCGCCCCAGATGATCACCAGCCCAAGCAGTGTCAGCAGCAGAAAGCCGTTGCGCGAGTTGACCAGCCAGCGTCCGCGCAACTCGGGCGATATGACGGTACGGCGAATAAACCGCGCCGTCAGCGCGCGCGCCACCAGAATACCCAGCAGCAGGGCCATGGTACTGATCAGCAATCGCAGGATGCCATCGGGAAACTCGAAGCCCTGCGGCACGACATTAAGGCTTTCCAACATGCTCTACCCCATCGACGATTACGAGTAGCGAATCATCCTGTGCTGCCCGGCGGGCGTCAATGACACCGGCCCTGGGAGTGCTTGCACCGGCCCCATGGCAGCGTGCCAACCATGCAACCGCACACAATATTATTTCGCTCTCGAATTATTAAAAGAGTCGCCTTGCCTCCAAAACGTAATATTACTGGGTTAGCCGGGGACCCATCTATGGTGTATAGTAATTACACATATAAATTATACATTGAACAGGACAGGTTCCTGCTCCTATGGAGGTCGCACATGAAGAAGGATCCAAACAAGGGCTTTATCGCACTGCTCGGATGGGCACCCAACGCGGTGGAAGCCGCAGCCACCTTCGATCGTCGCTATGTGGTCGTCGCTCCGGAATGGGCCGAGGAATACTGTAAGACCCACGACATTCCCTATGTGCCCTGGAATTTCGAACGACTCAACGACCGCTCCATGGAGATCGCCCAGACCCTCAAGGACATGGGCGTCGACGTCTCAATACCGCTGTTTGAAGAAACGGTCGAATGGGCTGGCGCCATCAACTCGGTCCTGCTCGACAATCCCCGTCTGTTTGGCCAGTCAATGCTGATGCGCGACAAATCGCTGATGAAGCGCCGCGCACAGCTGGGGGGCATCCGGGTCGGTATCTTCGAGGAAGCCCACGACCGCGGCGACGTCATGCGTTTTCTCAAACGCGTCAACCAGACCCTGCTCAAGCTCGACGGTGACCCGAACGATCCGATCCACCTCAAGGCGTTCGACAAGGCGGGCTGCCTGGGACACCGCGTAATCCGTACACCAGACGATGTGGACGCCATCCCGGACGACGAGTTCCCGTCGCTGATGGAGTCACACCTTGACGGCTGGGAGTTTGCGGTCGAAGCCTGGATTCACAACGGCAAGATCCGCTTCCTGAATATCTCCGAATATGTGCGCCTGGGCTATTCCGTGCACGTGCCTGCTTCGCCCAAATTGGAGGAGTACCGTCCGCAGATCGTCAAGCAGATCGAAAAGCTGATCAAGACCTTCGATATCGAGTTCGGCATGATCCACCCGGAATACTTCGTGACCAGCGATGGGGAGATGTACTTTGGCGAGGTGGCTTACCGTCCGCCGGGCTTCAAGGTGTTCGAGCTGCTGGAG
Source organism: Pseudomonas sp. (assembly GCA_016763285.1). Taxonomy (GTDB): domain Bacteria; phylum Pseudomonadota; class Gammaproteobacteria; order Pseudomonadales; family Pseudomonadaceae; genus Halopseudomonas. The sequence continues at coordinate 14,003 of JAESUC010000216.1, read as the reverse complement.
CGCGTCTACAAGGGCTTCAACGCCTATCACGCGAGTATGCTGGTGTTCGATCCGAAATCCACCGAGGAAGAAGTCGAAGCCTACTTCCCCAAGGAGATCGAGGATGCCGATGGTTATGCCGGCTGCTTCGGCGTCTACCCGCGCCGCCGGGTAGTCAGCAAGCTCGAGATACCGGAGGAAACGGAAGATCATCCCTACTTCGAGTCCCACGAACTGACCACGCCGCTGGAAGAGACCGTGACCAAGCGCACTGCGTTCGGCACCCACTGGGGCCTGATCTACTTCAAGGGCGATGACGCCACCACGATGCACGATCTGCTCGCCCGTCAGGAAGAGCTGGATTTCTACGTATAGCGCCAGGCGCATTCGGTCCCTATCATGGGCAGCAATCAGAACGAGTAGGGAGTGTGTGCGTGGCTGAGCAGAATACGCAGAATCCACCGGATGACGGCAGGCTTGACCTGCTGCTGCCCCGGTTTGACGAGGCATTGGAGCTGCTGGACCGCGCCCCCGAGTTTGCCAAGGCAGGCAAGCTCGGGCGAGTGTTTGATACCGCTCGGCGGGTTTTGATGGAGCCGGGCGGGTGTGCCGCCCTCGAAGCGCGGGCAGCCACGCTGGAGGCGGCAGGGGTGTTTGCCGGTTCCGATTGGGCAACCCCCGAGACACTGGTGCCTGCGCTTACCCCGCAAACCCTATCCTGTGCAGACCCGCATACTCTGGTCATCGAGGCCTTGAGCGAACTTCGGTTGCTCGCGATTGCCCGCGGGCAGCTCGAGCATGCGACGGTCTCCGCCGAGCATGCGCATCATTTCCTGACCCAGGTGCTGGCCAGTAACCTTGCCCTGCTCTTCTCGCCACCCAGCGAGGCCGAACGGGAAACCCAGGGACGCATGGCTCAACTGCCACGCAACCTGCTTCAGCACCTGGCAGCACTCATTGGCTACCAGCATATCGTCGATCAATTGATCGGCGAGATCTGGCGCATTCTGCAGCAACGTCCGATCCAGGTTGATCCGGTCAAGCGCATGATCACGCAGATCGCGCTATGCCAGGCCAACCCGGAGATCGACCTTGGCACCAGCGGCCAGGGTGCCGACCGACTGGTGAGCAGCCTGTACGGACCGACGCAGGCCTGCCGGGAGGACCCCGGCATCGCCATCTATCAGGAACGGCTCGATTACATGGACCATGCCGCGCTGCAGAGTGAAGCTACCGGCTTCGCCCGGGCGATGCACGACACCGGTCTGGCGTCGGCCTACCACGCGGTACTGATGCGTCATCTATTCAGCCAGGCAGAACATCTGCTGGCCGAGGCCATGGGCCTGTCGGCCACCGGCCGTGACTGTCTGCTGTGCTATCGCGAACTGGTGTTGGCGCTGATCGACAAGGGCGTGCACCCCGGCACCCCACAGGCAATCTATGGCCTCGCGCTGATGCTCGAGCGCGGCATCCTGTTTCAATTACCGGTCGCTCCGGCGATGTGGCGCCAACTGGGGCTGCCGCTGTCGGACTGGGCGCGGGAGCGCCTCACGCTCGCCTTCGGTACCGCAGTGCCGGCCGAAGCCCTGCTGCTTGAAGGCGTGCTCTGCATGCTCGGGCTGCCGCTGGGGGTGGGCCAGGGCAACAATCCGACCTGCCAGTCGGCGCGGGCCCTGTCGATGTGGGCCTACAACGATCCGGACTACCTGCTGCAAATGGTCACCTGGGCCGCGCGTGATGATGAGATCATCATGCATTTCGAGGGCCAGCCGATTTCTTCCCAGGAAAGCCTTGGCGGCGTGGCCACCAGTCTGCCGATCGACCTGGACGCGGTGTCCCTGCTGGTGGTGCCGCACCTGGATCGCATTTATGCGGAAATGGGGCGGCGCTGCATCGGCCGTGAAGGCGACCCGCACCGCTGGGTCAATCCCGAGTTTCATGGCTGGTGGGCCGGGCGCGGCTTCCGACTCAACGTGGATGTGCCGACCGGCAATCTGGTCGATCTGGATGACTTTCTGCGCCACTTCTATGCGGCCTATCACCCCTACCACAATGGCAACCAGCCGTTGATCCACCCGCAGCCCGCCGGCATTGCCGTTACCGATAGCGCAGCGCGCTTCATCGGCTGGCACGCGATCACCATATTGCGGGTAAACCTGGACCAGAAGGACCAGATGCGGGTGTACTTCTACAACCCCAACAATGACAGTGGGCAGAACTGGGGCGATGGGGTCGAAGTCAGCACGGCCGGGCACGGCGAACGCTTCGGCGAGGCCTCACTGCCCTTCGCCCAGTTTCTTTCCAGGCTGTACATCTTTCATTATGACCCGCTGGAGCACGGGGAACCGGCTTCCATTCCCCGGGAGGAGCTGGACGAAGTCATCGGCTATATCCAGCGCAGTTGGGGTGTCGGACGCATGCCGGCAGAGACAGGAGAGCAGTCTGCCGGCGGCTGAACCCGGACCGCAGGCGGCCGGGCAGCGCCACTGGCCGCGCTAGCGGTCGTTGCGCAACGGTCCGAATTCGACCGGCACCCAGGAAAAGGCTGCTCCGTCCCGGCGCACATGGCCGAGTCCCGGAAACGGCAGGTGAGCTCCGGCTACCCAGAACCGATTGGCGGCAGCGTCATTGAAAACCTGTTTGCGGGTGGCCAGTGCCGCTTCGCTGTCGACGTCGAACTCGATGGTCACATCGGGACGGGCAAACTGCACCGTGTGGCTGTGGACAATATCGCCCCAGACCATCAGGTCCTGCCCTTCCGACTGGAATAGATAGGCATTGTGTCCGGGCGTATGCCCGTTTGTCGGTACCGTACGCAGGCCGGGCATCAGCTCGGTATCGCGCCCGTATTGCTTCAGACGCTTGCGCGATGCATAGGGCTCGACCGCCGCCTGCGCCATTTTGAAAAAGGGTTGTACCGCTTCAGGCATGGTGGCTGCCAGCTCCTCATCCAGCCAGTAGGCCGCTTCCTTGCGCGGCACATGCACCGTGGCATTGGGGTACGTGGCCGACCCATCGCTGTTACGCAATCCGCAGGCGTGATCGGGGTGCAGGTGGGTGAGCAGGACCATGCTGACCTGTTCCGGCTGGTAGCCGGATGCCTTGAGGTTGCTGGCAATATTGCCCAGCGTCGGACCGAAGCATTGGGCTGCCCCCACATCCACCAGCACCAGTTCGGTGCCGGTGTTGACCAGATAGGCGTTGACCGCGGTCTGCACGCCATTGTCCGCAGTCACGAACATCCGACTGAAAAGCGCCTCCAGGTTATCCGCATCGATCCCCTTGAGCATGGCCGGATCCAGATCGACGTAGCCGTCATAGAGCGCCGTAACCTCGAACTCGCCCAGGTTCATACGGTAATAGCCAGGCACCTGTTCCTGTTGCTTGGGCACCGGAGCGGCACTCGCCAGGCAAGAGGTCAGTACCAGGGCCGAAAGAACGGTCCTGCCCAGGTGAGCGGTCAAGTTGGTCAGTCTGATCATCGGTCTATCCATGCTGTTTTCATAGGCTGCAAGGATGGAATCTTTTATCGCCCGCTGCAAGGGCTCGTCCGGACACCGCCCTCATCCCCCGCTGGTTTCTGGCCGGTGCATCTGGCGAAACCAGCGGTAAACGACCCAGGCGGCTGCCAGCAGATAAGGTACCGCGCCCGGCACCCACATGATCAACCCGGCAAGCTGCTGGTCCTCGAGATCCCGCGCCTCGCCGTACAGTGGCGCCTGGGCGAACGTCAACAGAGCCCCCAGAAAACCGGTATGCATCAACGTCAGCAACAGGGCAAACAGCGCCCAGTGCGTGTGGCGCGTGCGGTTGTAGAGAACCGCCCACCAGAACAGACCGGCGGTGATCAGGAACATCGCGTGCTCCAGCACGTGCCACCAGGGATCCTCCAGCGCCAGTTGGTAAAAGCGTGGAATATGCCAGAACCAGATCGTCAGCCCGTGCAGGTAGGCCATGAGTACCGGGTGCCGGGTCATTCGCAGCAGGGGACGCCAGCAGCTGACCAGCCATCGCCCGCCCCCGGCCACCAGGCGCGCCAGCGGACGGCTGATAACCCACAGGGGCGCTATGACCCCCATGAACAGCATGTGCTGGGTCATGTGCGCGCTGGTACTGGTCTCGGCCCAGTCATCCAGCGGACCCACCACGGCAAACAGTGCCAGGGCCGTACCCAGATGAAATGCTGCCGCACGCCAGCCGGCCGCCGGTCGGCGATGTGCGCCCAGCAGGTAGAACAGCCAGACCGCGCCCAGAACGAGCATCCCCAGCAGGATCGATATTCGCTCCTCCAGCGTACCGGATGTCGGGCTGTGGGCCAGTGCCGGCATACTCATACCGCACAGCAGCCATGCCAGCGGCGAGACGCTCCGGGCCATGCGTCTCATGTGCACGGCGGAAGCATCAGGGCCGGCATCGCCACCGCCAGGGTGGCGAAGGCGCCAATCAGATAGACAGCACTGGCCGCGCTGGCGATGAAGCGCTGGTTGTCCCTGTCCACGCCGGATTCTGCGCTGGGCTCAGGTCGCGCCTTCCAACATCGCCTGGCGCAATAGAGCAGGAACAGGGATATCAGCAACCCCAACAGCAGCAGCGTGATATTGAGCCAGGTCAGCCTGCCCGCCTCCACGTCCGGCGGCGTCAGCGAGCAGGCCACCGTGAGCCCGCCATACAAGGTCACGAACCAGGCGCTCCAGACGATCAGCCCGAAAAACATCTGCAAAGGATGGGAGGGAGCAAACATCAGACACCTCCCCATGCCAGCGGCAGCAGCACAAAGGCCGCAAAACTCATCCAGAACACCCCCAGGGTAAATATCCAGAAGGGGCCGAGCACCACGGGTTCATAGGGAATCTGCGCACTGACATAGCCCAGCCGCAGCCGCACCGCCTGCAACCCGGTGAGCACGACAGCCAGGGTACTGTGAATCAGCTGGTAGATGACCATGACCGTGATCACTGCGTCATGGGCGGTGTGCGAGGGATACAAGGGGGCATCCACCAGCAGCCAGAGCAGCAGCAGCACATGCAGCCCGCCGAGCAGGCTGGCCAGCCAGAAGCGGCGAGCCAGGCCCCGCGTGTCGCGTCTGCGCAGTCGTGCCAGACCGCGCGCATAGACCAGCACGGCGAGGCTGAGCAGCGCCCCGCTGACCGCCAGCGGAACCAGGGGCAGGGGCCCCTCCCCGGGTACGCTCCACAGGGGCGCCACTGTCCACAGGTAGAACCAGCCGAATACCAGCGACAGGTACAGCGTGGCATTGGCCATCAGTGCCACCACCATGCCCCACAGGCCAGGACCGTCGAAGGTTCGCGAATGCAGCGGCGGGTCGGTCGGATCGTCATCGCGCAGGGGCGTGACACCCGGGTGGCCGCCGTTATGCCAGCTCCAGCGCAGCAGTAACACCACCGCGACGACGGTAGCGACCAGCGCGAGGCTATACACCTTGACCAGCAAGCTGAGACAGACCACACCGATCGCCGCAGCGCATTGCAGCGGTAGCCAGGAGTTGGACGGCAGGTTCACGACTTCCCGCACCTTGCCGGTAATGGCGTCGGACCCCCAGGTGTCCCGGCGATCGTGCTGCACCCGGGCAAGGCCGTACTCGCCGGCGGCGATGCTTGCCGGTAGCGACCTGTCTTCCCACATGGGGTGCCGGGTGCGTACCGTTGGCAGGCTGGAAAAATTGTAGGCCGGTACCGGCATGGGCATGGCCCACTCCAGGGTATCGGCGTTCCAGGGGTTGCGCGATGCTCTGCTACCGAAGCGGAAATGCAGCGCAATATCCAGGATGATGGCCGCGACACCGATGGCCATGATGAAGCCGCCCACCGAGGAGATCAGGTTCAACCAGCCCCAGCCCATTGCCGCCTCATAGGTATAGATGCGCCGGGGCATGCCCAGCAAGCCGGTCAGGTGCATGATCAGGAAGGTGACATTGAAGCCGACGAACACCAGCCAGAAACCCCAGCGCCCCAGGGTGTCGGAGGGCATGCGACCGGAAACATGGGGCAGCCAGTAATAGAGGCCCGCCACCAGCGGAAAGAGCATGCCGCCGACCAGCACGTAGTGCATGTGGGCGACGACAAAATGGGTGTCGTGTACCTGCCAATCGAAGGGCACCAGGGCCAGCATCACGCCGGTCAGGCCACCGTTGACGAAGATCACGATGAATCCGAGGATCCACAGCATCGGCAGATGGAACACCACACGCCCAGCCCACAGGGTGGCCAGCCAGGCGAATATCTGCAGCCCCGTGGGAATCGCCACCAGCACGCTGGCAACAGAGAAAAAGGACAGGGCCAGCTGGGGAATGCCCACCGTGAACATATGGTGGACCCACAAACCGAAGCTGAGAAAGCCCATCAGAATGATACCCACCACTATCCAGCGGTAGCCGACCAGGGGGTGCTGGGCAAACACCGGGATCAGGGTCGACACGATGCCGGCCGCCGGCAGGAACAGGATGTACACCTCGGGGTGGCCGAACAGCCAGAACAGATGCTGCCAGAGCAGCGGATCACCGCCCCCGGCCACCTCGAAGAACACCCAGCCTGCTGCTCGCTCAAGCTCCAGCAGGATGCTGCCGAGGATCAGCGGCGGGAAGCCGAAGATGATCATCAGGGCCATGGCCAGGATGTACCAGCAGAAGATCGGCATCTTGCTCAGCGCCATGCCCTGGGTACGGGTCCGCAGGATGGACACCACCAGCTCCACCCCGGCCGACAGCGCCGAGATCTCGACAAAGGTGATACCCAGCAGCCAGAAATCCGAGCCGGGTCCGGGCGAATAGGTCGCACTGCTCAGCGGGGTATACATGAACCAGCCGGTGTCCGGCGCAATGCTGAGCACCAGACTCGAGAGGATGATCAGCCCACCGAACAGGTAGCAGAAATAACCCAGCGCACTGAGGCGAGGAAATACCAGGTCGCGCGCGCCGATCATTTTCGGGATCAGGTACATCGCCATGCCTTCCAGCACCGGAATGGCAAACAGGAACATCATCACGGTGCCGTGCATGGTGAACAGCTGGTTGTACAGCTCTATGCCGACGATATCCTGATCGGGCAAGGCCAGCTGGGTACGCATGAGCATGGCCAGCAGACCGCCAACCAGGAAAAACATCAAGCCGGTGACAATGAAGCGCAAGCCGATGGTGGTGTGATTGACCGCCGACAGGGCGCGCCAGCCCGGCAGATTGCCCCATACGCGGGAAAATTCGCTGTGCCGCTGCGGATGTTGGTCTATCAGCGGATCAGTCATGCGGGTACGCCTCCCTGCCCCTGGGCGCAACGGCGCGAGCTGCCAATCGCCGTACTCGCTGCTACGCTGTGAATAGTTGCCCCCCTCGGGGCGGTATCGATCACTCTGTGTCCGGGAGCCCCATGGCCGAAGAACAAATCCGCAGCAAGATGTCCATTCGCGGTCATCCGATCCATCCGATGCTGATCCATTTTCCGGTAGCCGCGCTGATCGGCCTGATCGGTGCCGACATCGGTTTCCTGCTGACCGATGACTATTTCTGGGCCCGGCTGGGGCTCTGGCTGGCCGGGATTGGTGCCATCGGTGGCTGGCTCTCGGGGCTGATCGGCATGCTGGATCTGATTATCGTGGCCCAGATACGCAGCCTGATCACCGCCTGGTGCCATGGCATGCTGGCAGTCATGATGCTGTCGCTGGCTACCCTCAACTGGCTGCTCCGGGTCAACGGCGCGGATGTGGCCATCGAGCCCTGGGGGCTGTATCTGTCGCTGCTGACCGGACTGGTGATCTCGCTCACCAGTCTGCTGGGGGGCCAACTGGTCTACGACCATGCGGTGGGCGTCTCGCCGGAAAAAATGGCCGAACGCAGGGAAAATCTCTAGCCGGCAGCTGAACAGGCACATCACAGCCAGTCTCCGACGGCCGGCTTGCCCAGTACGGTCCAGACGATCAGGAGCATGAGCAGGCCGCTGACCAGGCCGAGCAGTACACACCAGGGCACCACCGGTTTGCCGTTCTCCGCCTCGGCACGCAGGATCAGCAAGCCGGCCAGGGTGTGGCAGACCACCAGCAGCGTGACCAGTGTCAGCTTCATGATCAGCCAGGGATCGGTGGTGTAATTGAGGGTGAAAACCAGGGTGCCGGAAATGATCGCCGTCAGGGCTGCCGGCGTGGCCACGTAGGTGAAAACGGCGCGCGAGATCGAGTCGTAGGGGACCCGGGGCTCCCTTATCTTTTCATCCCGGGTGATGCGCCCGGCGATGAGCGCCGGCAGGTACAGCAACGACGCGGCCCAGAACAGAACCGAGATGATATGCAGCAGCAAAAAACCGAGCATCCGGTTGGCAATCTCCTTGTTGGCTTGCTCATGCAACCATTCAAAGGATATTGACAACAGCCAGGCCGAAAGTTGCCCCGATCACACAGAAAGCGATCAGGGCCAGCAATCCATCATGCGCCACCAGGGCCAGACCCAGTGCAGCCAGCGCGACGCCGACCGCAGAAGCGCTGAATGGCACCAGCTCGAACATCGGCATGACCACCGCAATGCAGACACAGAACAGGGCTGTCAGATAGGCACCGGTGCGACTGACGAGGAAGGTGAGTCTGGGCCGTGTCAGGCGATCGACCACGCGGGCCGGCGGCATGATCCAGCGCAGCGCCGCCAACACCTGCTTCTTGCTCAAGGATCGATTGAGCAACCAGTGCGGCAACCAGAAATAGTGGCGGCCTATCAACAGTTGCACACCGATCAGTAGAATGAACGCCGCGCTGACCGAAGCCATACCGGGGATACCACTCAACGGGGAGGTCAGCGTCAGCCCGATGACCAACAGCAAGGGGCCAAAGGAGCGCGAACCAACCGATTCGACCACGATGCCCAAGGAGACTTCACCGTTTTCGTTGGCCAGCGTCGCGATGTGATTGAACAACTGCTCCAGGTTCCGCAGTTCCTGAACCATAACATCCTCTAGTCAGCAGGAGGAGCGGACAGGCAACTCCCTGTATCTCCCTTTGAGGCCTTTTGACCTGCAAGGTTCGATGGACTGCTCAGACCTGACCGAGGGGCAAAGCCGCCACGGCCAGGCCCTCGGCTCAGAGAGGCTTGCCGCGATTGCCATGGGCCGCGACAAAGGACTGCACGGCATGCAGCTCGTTGGCCAGGACGGTAAACCGCTCATCGCGTTCGAACAGATCGTCGAGGTGGGCCGGCAAGGCCGGCTCCACATTCACGTCTGCCTTGAGTACCGCCTCGGGGAACTTGACCGGGTGTGCCGTTCCCAGGGTGATCATCGGCAGCGTCATGGAGCGGCGGCACTCGCGCGCGGCACGGACCCCGATGGCGGTATGCGGATCCAGCAGCTCGCCGGTGCTCCGATACACCTCGGTAATGGTACTGCAGGTGTCTTCGTCATCCACCGCGAGCGAATCAAACAGACGGCGCGTCTCGGTCCAACGCTCCTCTTCGACGCTGAGCTTGCCCGATGCCTTGAACTCCGCCATCAACTGGGCGACGGCCGGACCATTGCGGCCGTGCATGTCGAACAGCAACCGCTCGAAGTTCGAGGACACCATGATGTCCATGGACGGCGACAGGGACGGATGCAGGGTGTCCTTGGCGTACTGATTACCGCTCATGAAGCGATGCAGGATGTCATTACGGTTGGTTGCCACGATGAGCTGGCTGATCGGCAAGCCCATGTTGCGTGCAAGGTAACCGGCGAAGATGTCACCGAAGTTACCGGTGGGTACCGAAAACGCCATCGAGCGTGCCGGACCTCCCAGCTGCAAGGCAGCGTGGAAGTAATAGACGATCTGCGCCATGATGCGCGCCCAGTTGATCGAGTTGACTGCGACCAGCCGGGTGCCCTTGAGAAAGCCCTGATCAGCAAAGCTGTTCTTGACCATCTCCTGGCAATCGTCGAAGTTGCCTTCGACCGCGATATTGTGGATGTTGTCGCCCTTGATCGTGGTCATCTGCCGACGCTGCACTTCCGACACCCGGTTGTGCGGATGCAGGATGAAGATATCCACGTTCTCGCAATGCTTGCAGCCCTCGATAGCCGCCGAGCCGGTATCACCGGAGGTGGCGCCCATGATCACCACCCGCTCGCCACGCTTGAGCAGGAAGTGATCCAGCAGACGCCCGAGCAATTGCAGCGCAAAATCCTTGAACGCCAGGGTCGGACCGTGGAACAGCTCCAGCACCCATTCGTTAGCCCCGAGCTGACGCAGGGGCGCCACCGAGCTGTGGGCGAATACGCCGTAGGTATCCTTGAGAATGCGCTTGAAATCGGCATCGCTGATGCTGCCGGCCACAAAGGGGCGCATCACGTTGAAGGCCAGCTCGTGATACGGCAGGTCAGCCCAGGAGGCGATCTCTTCCTGGGTAAAGCGGGGGAGATTCTCCGGCACATACAGACCACCATCGGTGGCCAGGCCGGTCAGCAGAACGTCTTCAAAATTCAAAGCAGGAGCCTGGCCCCGAGTACTTATGTAGCGCATCGTTGCAAACCTTCGGTTCGAGCTTCAAGTCGCAAGCTTCAAGCAACAAGCGAGGGGACTGACTCCGACCCGCTTGCGGCTTGCGGCTTGTGGCTTGCCGCGATCAGTTCAGTTGTTCTACCCGTATCCGCATCAGCGGCGAGGCCACTTCGTCCAGCGCCTCGAGCGCCTCGATGGCGTCGTTCATCTTCTGTTCGCGCACACGGTGTGTCATGATGATGATCGGCACCAGGCCGGCCTGCTCCTCGACTTCCTTCTGCAGGATCGACTCGATATTGATGCCGCGCTCGGACAGGATGGTCGCCACCTTGGCCAGTACGCCGGGACGGTCCTTGGCCTGGATACGCAGGTAGTAGGCCGTCTCGACCGCCGTGACCGGCAGGACCGCGAGGTCAGACAGCGAATCTGCCTGGAAGGCCAGGTGCGGAACGCGGTTGTTCGGATCGGTGGTCAGAGCACGGACCACATCGATCACGTCGGCAACGACCGAGGACGCTGTCGGCTCGGCACCGGCGCCGGCGCCATAATACAAAGTGGAACCGACCGCATCACCGTTGACCATGATGGCGTTCATCACGCCGTTTACATTGGCGATCAGGCGGTCAGCCGGGATCAGTGTCGGGTGCACGCGCAGTTCCACACCATCGGCTGTACGCCGGGCAATACCCAGATGCTTGATGCGATAACCGAAGGCCTCGGCATAGCGCACATCGGCGGTGGTCAGCTTGCTGATACCTTCGGTATAGGCCTTGTCGAACTGCAGCGGGATGCCGAACGCGATCGAGGCCAGGATGGTCAGCTTGTGGGCTGCATCGATACCCTCGACGTCGAAGGTCGGGTCAGCCTCGGCGTAACCGAGCATCTGCGCTTCGGCCAGCACGTCATCGAAGGTACGGCCCTTGTCGCGCATTTCGGTCAGGATGAAATTGCCGGTGCCGTTGATGATACCCGCTACCCAGTCGATCTGGTTGGCCGCCAGGCCTTCGCGCAGGGCCTTGATGATGGGGATGCCGCCGGCCACGGAGGCTTCGAAAGCCACCATCACACCTTGTTTGCTTGCCGCCTCGAAGATCTGGTTGCCGTGCACGGCAATCAGCGCCTTGTTGGCGGTGACCACGTGCTTGCCATTGGCAATGGCCTGCATGACCACATCCAGAGCGACTCCATAGCCACCGATCAGCTCGATGATCACGTCGATCTCGGGGTCGTTGACCACCTCGAAGACATCTTCGGTAATCGGCGTATCGCCAGTGTTGCAGGCTGGATTCAGATGCCGTGCGGCAATCCGGGCCACCTCAATGCCGCGCCCGGCACGCCGGGAGATCTCAGCCGCATTGCGCTGCAGAACATTGAAGGTGCCACCGCCGACGGTGCCCAGACCACATATACCTACTTTCACCGGTTTCAAACTAAGGTCCCCACTTGGTCAATTTTTTGAAATGTCGTATTGATGCTGCCAGCGCGCCGGGTACTACTGATTGGCCAGCGCCTCTTCGGCAAGTACCTTGGCCGGCTTGTAGCCGGGCACCAGGGTACCATTGGCGAGGAAGATCGCCGGCGTGCCCTGAACACCCATCTGCATGCCGAGTTCATACTGTTTGGCGACCGGGTTCGTGCAGGTCGCCTGGGCGATGCTGTTGCCCAGTTTGGCTTCGGTCATCGCCTCCTGCTGGTCCTTCGCGCACCAGATGGACTGCATGGTCTGGGCGCTTTCACCCGTCGGACCACTGCGCGGGAAGGCGGCATAGCGCACCTCTATGCCCAGAGCGTTGAGCTCGTCCACTTCGCTGTGCAGCAGGCGACAGTAGCCACAATCCACGTCGGTGAATATGGTCACATGGGTCTTGGGCTCTTCGGGCGCAAAGATCACCAGCTCGTCACGGGGAATCTGGCTCAGCGCCTCGCCGATCGCCTTGCTCTCTGCCGCGGCAGTGAGGTTGCTCAGCTTGCCGCCGGCCACATCGAACAGCGCACCCTGGATCAGGTACTGGCCGTCAGCGCTGGCATAGATGATCCGCCCGCTGTCCATCTGCACCTGGTAAATGCCGTCCAGCGGGGACTCACTGATGCTCTGCACCTGCATCGGCAAATTGAGCGCGGCCAGACTGGCACGAATGGCATCGGCGGGCGCTGCTGCTGCCATGGATGCACCAAGAGAGAGCAGCATGGCTATGTGGAATCTGAATCGCATTGGAGGTCCTCTTCAAGACAGGCAAGCTTAGCATGAAACGCCCGCCTCACCCACGTGGATGATGGCTGGCGTGCAGGTCACGCAGGCGCTGTCGCGCAACGTGGGTGTAGATCTGCGTGGTAGACAGGTCACTGTGGCCCAGCAACATCTGTACCACGCGTAAATCCGCCCCGTGATTGAGCAGATGTGTGGCAAAGGCATGACGCAGGGTATGGGGTGACAGCGTGCCGCGTATGCCTGCCTGGGCGGCATGCAGCTTGATCCGATGCCAGAATGTCTGGCGGGTCATCTCACTGCCCCGCCGGCTGGGAAACACCACATCGCCTGGCTGGCCGGCAAGCAGACCAGCCCTGCCCTCCTTCAGATAGCGCTCAAGCCAGTTCAGCGCCTCCTCGCCCAGAGGTACCAGGCGTTCCTTGCTACCCTTGCCGGTCACCCGGATCACGCCCTGGCGCAGGTTGAGCTGATCAAGCCGCAGACCGGTCAACTCGCTGACGCGCAAACCACAGGCGTACAACACCTCGAGCATGCAGCGGTCACGCAAACCCAGACTGTCCTCGACATCCGGAGCCGCCAGCAGCGCTTCGACATCCGCTTCGCTGAGCGCCTTGGGCAGGGGCCGTCCCATTTTCGGCAAGGCGATATCCAGCGTCGGGTCTTCGGCGATCAGGTTCTGGCGCAGCGCGTGCCGATAGAAACCCCGCAGGCAGGACAGCAGGCGGGCGGTCGATCGTGCCTGGTACCCCTGACCGATGCGCCAACCCAGATGCTCCATGAGGTCGGCCCGACCGGCGCGCAATAGCGACCCATGGCGAGTCGCCAACCAGTGAGCCAAATGCTCAAGATCGGTGCGATAAGCCTCCAGCGTCGGCCGCGCCAACCCCCGCTCCAGCCACAGGTTGTCAATGTAGCCGGCAATGATGCGCTGCTCGCCATCGCTGACAACAGCTCTGGGCATGGGGTGCTGCATGGAGGCTGAGCCGGATCTGCTCATGTCGGACTCCCGGAAAACTGACCAGCTCGCATCATACGCCAGGCAATAAAAAAGCAGCCCGCAGGCTGCTTTTTATTTCGTATCGAAAAAACCGGCCGATCAGCCCAGCTTTTCCTTGATACGTGCGGCGCGACCGGACAGGGCACGCAGATAGTACAGCTTGGCCTTGCGTACGTCACCGCGACGCTTGACGCTCACGCTGTCGATCAGCGGAGAGTAGCTCTGGAAGGTACGCTCGACGCCTACACCGCTGGAGATCTTGCGTACGGTGAACGCGGAGTTCAGACCCCGGTTACGCTTACCGATAACCACGCCTTCAAAGGCCTGCAGACGCTCACGCTCGCCTTCCTTCACTTT
>JAESUC010000215.1 GCA_016763285.1 Pseudomonas sp. | reverse complement strand
GTCAGGCTGTCGTTGTTCTTCAGGATGTCCAGCGGCGTGGCGGCGGTCCAGCCGTCCACGGCCTGGGTGCCGATGGAGAAAACCCGCTGCAGGGAGTCAAGCAGGCCCAGGGTCGCCTGCACATCCGGCAAGGCATCACTCACACCGCGCCAGGCCGGCCAGGTGGTCATCTCCACCGGGAAGGAGATCAGCACCACGGCGTAGCCGAGCATCGCAGGATTGAAGGGGTTCTGGCCCAGGCCGCCATACAATTGCTTGCCGAACACGATGGCAAAACTGCTGGCGATCAGCACAAGCCACCAGGGTGACAACGGCGGCAGGGCCAAGGCCAGCAACCAGGCCGTGACCAGGGCGCTGCCATCACTCAGAAAGAAATTGATCGGCCGCTTGCGTATCCACAGGATCAGCGCCTCGGTAGCCAGCGCAAAGCCGGTGGCCAGTACGATGTTGATCAGCGTGCCCCAGCCGAAGAACCAGGTCATGGCCAATACGCCGGGCAGGGTCGCAGCCAGTACCCAGAGCATGATGGTCTGGGTGCGGTTGTTGCCCTTGGCGTGGGGTGATGTCATGCGCACCAGAGCCATCAGTCGGTCTCCTTGCTGGCCATGTGATCGGCGAAAGCCTTGGCGGCGGCATCCAGCGCCTGCTTCGCCTCGGCCAGATCGGTTTCCAGCTGCCCGTTGCCGGGCTCGTCCTGCAGAGCGCGCTCGGCCTTCTTGAAGGCAGCCTTGGCCATGGCCATGTCGGTCTTGAGCTGGCGCGTGGTGTCGTCTACCGGCTTCTTGTCGACGCGTTCCCGTGCGGGCGGCGGCAGCGTACTGCTTGCTTCGGCCTGTTCCACCGCTTTCAAGGCCTCGGTCAGGTTCACCCGTGCGGCTTCGACCTTTTCCTGCAGCGTACTGTCGTCAGGTGTCTCGGCCAGCGCGCGCTCGGCTTTCTTCAGTTCAGCCTTGGCCATGGCGGCATCCAGCTTGGCCTTTTTCATGTTCTCATTGGCCGGCATCCCGGCGACCGGCTTTTTCGGCGCTTCGTCCTTGGGCAGGCGCGCTTCAGCCGCCGCGACCTGTTCGCGCAGGGCATTGATTTCCTTTTCCTGCTCTTCGGTCGGCGCATCTCCGGCGGCGCGTTCGGCCTTCTTCAGCGATGCGCGAATCATCGCGGCTTCGATCTTCAGGCGCTTGGTGTCGTCGTCCGCACCGGCGGCCGGTGGCGGAGTGGTCTTGACCGAGGTTTCGCCCAGTGCCTGATCATAGGCGCGCTGGGTCTCTTCACAGGCCTGCTCCAGCTCGGGTATCTGCGCCTTGAGCTCGTCGCTGTCGGGATTGCTGGCCAGCTGTTTGCGCGCCTTTTTCAGTGCCATCTGCGCAGTGGCCGCAGCAATCTTCAACTGCTTCTGCTCGGCGGTCAGGCTAGCCGGCTTGGCCGCCTCGACCCGGGCCACGTCGGGCTGCTCGTCGCCGGAAACGCTCGCTGCGCTGACCGCCTGTTGTTCTTTGGCGGCCTTCATGCGCGCGGCTTTCTCGGCGCGGGCCTGGCGTTCCAGCTCCTTCTGCTCGGCTTCGCGCTCGAGCCGCTCCAGCCGGTGCTCGAAGCGCTGCTTGGAATGGTCCGCCTTGTGCTGCTGCAGCTCCAGAGCGCGGATCTCGGCCTTGGAGGCGCGATAGTATTGCACCAGCGGAATGCTGCTGGGGCACACATAGGAGCAGGCGCCGCATTCGATGCAGTCAAACAGATTCAGACGTTTGAGCTGATCGTAGTCCTTGCCCAGGGCAAACCAGTGCAGCTGTTGCGGCAGCAGAATGGCGGGGCAGACTTCCGAGCACAGACCGCAGCGGATACACGGCTGGGCTGCGGGCGGGGGTGGTAGCTCCTCGCTCGTACCGGCCAGCAGGCAGTTGCTGGTCTTGATTACGGGTGCGTCCAGGCTTTGCAGCGTGAAGCCCATCATCGGGCCGCCCATCACCAGCCGGTACAGCTTGTCCGGCTGGACGCCGGCAAATTCCAGCAGGTCACGGATCGGTGTGCCGATCAGCGCCATCACGTTGGTCGGGTGGCTCAGGGCGTCACCGGTCAGCGTGGTAATCCGGCTGATCAGCGGCTGGCCGAGAATGACCGCGTCGTGGATCGCAATCATGGTGCCGATGTTCTGGCAGACCATACCGATATCCGCGGGCAGGCCACCACTGGGTACCTCCTTGCCGGTCAGGATCTGGATCAGCTGCTTTTCGCCACCGGAAGGATACTTGGTTGGGAACACCACCACCTGCATGGCTCTGTCGCCCACGGCCTCGCGCATGGCCGCGATGGCCTCGGGCTTGTTGTCCTCGATGCCGATCAATACCTCAACAGGCTTGAGGATGTGCATGAGAATCTCGATACCCGCCACCACTTCCGGCGCCCGATAGCGCATTCCGGTATCGTCTGCGGTGATATACGGCTCGCACTCGGTGCCATTGATGATCAGGGTATGAATCTTCTGTTCGGGACGCGCCTTGAGCTTGACTGCCGTCGGAAAACCCGCGCCGCCCAGGCCATTGATGCCGGCCATGCGGATGATCTCAAGCAGTGGCGGCGCATCGAGCTGGCGGTAGTCGGCAATCGGCTCCAGGTCGGTCCACTGGTCCTTGCCATCGCTTTCCAGGGTGATGGCCCACTCTTCCAGACCCGATGCATGGGGGAAAGGGGCAGGACCAATGGCGGTGATGGTGCCAGAGGTCGGCGCGTGCAGCGGGCAGCTGACCATGCCGTTCGCCTCGGCGATCATCTGGCCCTTGAGCACGCTGTCGCCCACGGCCACCAGCGGCTCGGCCCGGGCGCCGATATGCTGTAGCAACGGCAGGATCAGACGCTTGGGCAGCGGTGGTGTTTCCAGACCGTGCTGTACGGACTGGTGCTTGTTCTCCTCGGGGTGAATGCCGCCGTGGATATCCCAGATACGAATCGGCTCTTGCATCACAGGGCTCCCCGGTCAGTGGCGATCACGCCTTGCGGCGGCAGGGGATAGTCCCATTTCCAGTTCTGCGGCGTGGTCGGCAGCGGCACCATGTCGATGCAGTCGACCGGGCAGGGCTCCACACACAGGTCGCAGCCAGTGCACTCATCCACGATGACCGTGTGCATCTGCTTGGCTGCGCCCAGAATCGCGTCTACGGGGCAGGCCTGGATGCACTTGGTGCAGCCGATGCATTCGGCTTCCCGGATATAGGCCACGGTACGCGGCTTTTCTTCGCCATGCTCGGCGTCCAGCGGCAGCACTTCCACGTCGAGCAGATCTGCCAGGGCCTGAATCGTCGACTCGCCTCCGGGCGGGCACTTGTTGATCGGCTCGCCGCCGTTGGCGATGCCTTCAGCGTAGGGCTTGCATCCCGGGTGTCCGCACTGGCCGCACTGGGTCTGGGGCAGCAGGGCATTGATCTGATCAACGATCGGATCGCCTTCAACGCGAAAGCGAATGGCCGCATAGCCGAGGATGGCGCCGAAGATCAGGGCCAGAATCAGAAGAACGACGATTGCAGTAATGACGACTGACATGCCTACAACCTTATCAAGCCGGTAAAGCCCATGAACGCCAGGGACATCAGCCCGGCCGTGATCATGCCGATGGCTGCGCCCTGGAACGGTTTGGGCACATCAGCAATGGCGATGCGCTCGCGCAGGCCGGCAAACAGAATCAGGATCAACGAAAAGCCCAGTGCTGCGCCCAGCCCGTAGACGGCAGACTTCATGAACGTCTGCTCGGCGCGGTTGGTATTCAGCAGGGCCACACCCAGCACCGCGCAGTTGGTGGTGATCAGCGGCAGAAAGATGCCCAGCACGCGGTACAGTAGCGGGCTGGTCTTGTGCACCACCATCTCGGTGAACTGCACCACCACGGCGATCACCAGGATGAACGAGATGGTGCGCAGGAACTGCAGATCGAAGGGTACCAGGATGTACTGGAAGGTCAGGTAGCTGAGAATCGAGGCCAGCGTCAGCACGAAGGTCGTCGCCATCGACATGCCGATGGCGGTCTCCAGTTTGTTCGATACGCCCATGAACGGGCACAACCCGAGAAACTGCACGAGTACGAAGTTGTTGACCAGTATGGTACTGACCAGGATGAGGGCAAATTCCGTCATTTTACCTAACCATAGTGTGATCGCTGGGTAGCGCTGGCCTTACTTTACCCGTTGCCCAGGCTTGGCGCCCGCGTCCGGGCTCAGCAGGTAGATCTCTTCGCCGCCAGGACCGGCTGCCAGCACCATGCCCTCGGAGACGCCAAACTTCATCTTGCGCGCGGCCAGGTTGGCTACGTACAGCGTCAGCTTGCCTTCCAGTTTGCTCGGATCAGGATAAGCGCTCTTGATCCCGGAGAACACGTTGCGCTTGGCATCGCCGATATCCAGCGTCAGGCGCAGTAGCTTGTCCGCACCCTCGACGAACTCGGCCTTCTCGATCAGCGCTACGCGCAGATCCACCGCTGTAAAGGTGTTGAAGTCGATCTCGTCAGCAATAGGCTCTTTGGTCAATTCGCCATTGCCGGCGGCAGGGGCCGCTGTTTCGGTCGCGGCGGCTTCCAGATCTTCCTTTGAGGCTTCAACCATGGCCTCGATCCTGGCCGGGTCGATACGGGTCAGCAGGGGCGTGAAGGCATTGAGCTGGTGATCGGCCAGCAGTGTTTCATGGCTGCTCCAGGTCAGCTCAGGCACGTTCAGGAACGCCTCGGCGTCAGCGGCGAGCTTCGGCAACACCGGCTTGAGGAAGATCACCAGCTGGCGGAACAGGTTGATGCCCAGCGAGCAGATCGCCTGCACTTCGTCCTGCTTGCCTTCGACCTTGTTCAGCGACCAGGGCGCCTTGTCGGCAATCCAGGCATTGGCGCGGTCGGCCAGGGCCATGATCTCGCGCATCGCCTTGGAGAAATCGCGCTTCTCGTAGGCGTCGGCAATGCTCGGAGCTGCCGCGGCAAAGGCTTCGGTCAGCTCCGGCGCCGGGTTGGCCGCAACCATCACCCCGCCGTTACCCTTGTGGATGAAGCCGGCACAGCGGCTGGCAATATTGACCACCTTGCCAACCAGATCCGAGTTCACCTTCTGCACGAAGTCATCCAGGCTCAGGTCCATGTCTTCCACGCCGCGGCTCAGCTTGGCTGCGTAGTAGTAACGCAGGTACTCGGGCGCCAGGTGATCCAGATAGGTGCGCGCCTTGATAAAGGTACCGCGGGACTTGGACATCTTCTGGCCGTTTACCGTCAGATAGCCGTGCACGTTCACGCCGGTGGGCTTGCGGAAGCCTGCGCCCTCGAGCATGGCTGGCCAGAAAAGCGTATGGAAATTGATGATGTCCTTGCCGATAAAGTGATACAGCTCGGCATCGGAATCCGCCGCCCAGAACGCATCGAAGCTCAGCTCGGGCCGACGCTCGCACAGGTTCTTGAAGCTGGCC
>JAESUC010000214.1 GCA_016763285.1 Pseudomonas sp. | reverse complement strand
TCAACGAGTGCAAGAGTAATCTCCGGCTGCTTGAGTATGGCGCTTGCGGCTATCCGGTTATCTGTAGCGATATACGCTGCTATAGCGGCGACCTGTCGGCTACCCGGGTCAAGAATCGTTATCGGGACTGGGTGGACGCGATACGCATGCACGTCTCAGATCCTGACGCCAGTGCGGCGATGGGAAATGCGTTGCGAGAGCAGGTTAAGGGACAGCGGATGCTGGAGGGGGCGAATCTGGATGGCTGGCGGGAAGTCTGGTTGCCAGACTGATTTTTCCGGCACGCGATTAAAGAATCTGCGGAATCGGACGATAACTGGGCTAAGGCTGGAGGGTATCCCGGCCGCGCCACCGCAGGTGCCCAGGGGTTGACAAAGAATTTTTTTAAAACTCCTAAAGCTTTGGTAAGTGGCGTCGATACAGTAACTGAATGCGAACTCGATGGGTGCCTGGGCACGTCCGGCCCTGAGATCGCTGCTCAGGCAAACACAACCAAGTTTACGAGGTACTTACCATGGCTCTTACAGTCAACACTAACGTCGCTTCACTCAACGCCCAGCGTAACTTGGGTGCATCTTCCAGCAACCTGCAGACTTCCCTGCAGCGTTTGTCCTCTGGTTCGCAGATCAACAGTGCCAAGGACGACGCGGCCGGCCTTCAGATCGCTAACCGTCTGACCAGCCAGATCAACGGCCTGGGTGTTGCGACCAAGAACGCTAACAATGGCATCTCGATCGCACAGACTGCCGAAGGCGCTCTGCAGGAGTCCACCAACATCCTGCAGCGTATGCGTGATCTGTCTCTGCAGTCGGCCAACGGTTCCAATAGCGACACCGAGCGTGACGCGTTGAATTCTGAAGTGACTGAGCTGAAGAAAGAGCTGGATCGTATCTCCAACACCACAGCCTTCGGTGGCAAGAAGCTGTTCGATGGCAGCTTTGGTACCGAAACATTCCAGGTGGGTAGTGCTGCTAACGAAGCGATCAGTTTGAAGCTGGACGAAGTAAGCACCAAGGAGCTGAAGTCCGACTCGATCAGTAGCGGTACCATTGCCACGCAAGCAGCGGCTACTGCCAGCGGCGCGATTGCCGTCAGCTTTACTGTCGAGCAAGGCAGTGCTGATGGCACCGACCGCGTATTTACTATCAGTGCTGAGTTCGCTTCCGGTGCGACTGCCGCGGAACAGACTCAATTGTTGGCTACTGTTATCAATGATGCCAACATGGGTGTGGGTGCATTCGTTAACGACGCCGGCGGAATTGATGTCATTACAGATGCTGATTTGGGTACTGCCAACGAGGGCGAGCTGTCCATTGCGTTTGCTTCAGATACCACAGCTGCTGCAGCTGAAGCAGCTGCCAGTGGTGGTACCGCAGTAACGCTTGCAGAAAAAACAACTGATAACTCCGTTAAGGACATCGACATCACTTCTGCCAAAGGCGCTCAGGAAGCCGTCTACATCATCGACGCCGCCCTGCAGTCCATCGATAGCCAGCGTGCGGACCTGGGTGCTGCCCAGAACCGCTTCCAGTCGACTATCAGCAACCTGCAGAACGTGTCCGAGAATGCTTCATCCGCTCGTGGCCGGATCCAGGATACCGACTTCGCTGCCGAAACTGCGAAGCTGACCAAGAACCAGATCCTCCAGCAGGCTGGTACTTCGATCCTGGCCCAGGCCAACCAGCTGCCCCAGGCTGTCCTGAGCCTCTTGGGCTAAGGTCAAAACGGAGCTAGACTGCGGGGGGAGGGCTGAAAGCCTTCCCTCCGCTTTTTCCTTTGCGAGGTAAACACCATGGAAATGGGCGTTCTCAAACCGTTTGAAGTTACTAGCACTGCACGCGCCGGTGTTTCGGTTGAGGCGGGCAATGTCGGTAAAACTGCCGGCAGGCAAACGGATGTTGCTGCAGTAGGCGGTACCAACAAGACTGATGAAGCAGTTGCTTCAGTCACCAACCAGGAGCCTGTCGAAGCCGACCGCGATGCCATAGATGCGGCTGTTTCAGACATGCAGAATTTTGTCCAGTCGGTCCAGCGTGACATCAATTTCAATGTTGATGACAGCAGCGGCCGGGTGGTGATCAACGTCACCGAGGCGACCAGTGGTGAAGTTATTCGCCAGATACCCTCGGAAGACGCATTGCGGCTTTCGGAAAGTCTTTCCGAGATTCGCAGTTTGCTGTTTAAAGCAGAAGCCTGAGGGCTTGCTGCTGGCCGGTTTTACTGGCACATAACTTGCCTGCATTACCGGGACATTCTATTCGGTACGCAGACCGCCAAAAAACGGTCGTAGGGGCAGGCTTATGGCTATTCAAGGTTTTACAGGGGTTGGTTCCGGTCTCGATATCAACAATATCGTCAAGGCCATGGTGAACGCGGAAAGCGCTCCCAAAACCGCGCAGCTCAATCGCCTGGAGCGTGATACCACAGCGAAGTTCTCTGGCCTTGGACAATTTCGCAGCGCGATTTCCGACTTCCAGACTGCGATCAAGGATCTCAACGATCCCGCCCTGTTCGAAAAGCGTAGCGCCACCTCCGCCAAGCAGGACATCTTTACCGCCAAGGCAGATGGAACAGCAACAGCAGGTAATTTCAGCGTCCAGGTCTTCAACCTGGCGCAGACCAGCAAGTTGTCCCTGCAAGGCCTGGATAACGCCATCGACCCCGTGGGTACCGGTACCCTCACTATTTCCGTAGGTGGAGAAGCGCTGGATATTTCCATAGGGGAAGACGCTAGCAGCCTTTCCGGGATCCGCGACGCGATCAATGCGGCTGGAAAAGACAGCGGGTTGTCCGCCACCATCGTCAGTGATCCCAGTGGGGCTGGCGGAGCACGACTGGTACTGAGTTCGGACAAGGCGGGTAACGGTAACGATATCAGCGTCAGCTCCAGCAGTCTCACCGGCAACCTCGGGCAGTTGGACTTTACCCCCCCTGATCCGACGCTTACCGACTACGAGCCTGCGGCATACGATCCGGCTGACCCTCGCGCTGCGCGGGTTATCAGCTACGCGCGCGATGCCAATCTGGCAATTGATGGGATCCCGCTTTCGAGTGCCAGCAATACCGTGGAAGACGCTATCGCGGGCGTTACGCTGACCCTCAAGTCTGCGCAATCAGCTGAGGATCTTCAGAACGCAGCCACTATCAGCCTGGGTGTTGCCGAAGACCGGGCCGGGGTCAAGGGGTCGCTGAAGAAATTTGTCGAGGCCTACAACAAGATGATAGGCACGGTTGGCAGTCTGACAAAAGTGACGTCGGTGGGTGGTGATGACGGCGAGCCATTGGCCGCAGCACTGGTTGGTGATGCTTCGGTGCGGTCTTTTTCCTCTGCGATTCGCAATGAGCTCGGTTCTACCCAGGGTGGAACCAATAGCCTGCGACTGCTCGCCGACCTGGGGATTTCGACCCAGCGTGACGGCACATTGAAAATCGATGATCAGAGAATGGATACGGTGCTCGAGGAAAACTTCGAGGAGCTGAGTGGATTCCTCACGGGCGATTCCGGCATTCTGTCGAGACTGGAGAGCAAGACCGATCCCTATGTTCAGAGCGGCGGCATCCTCGAGTCACGTACCAAGGCGTTACAAAATACGCTCTCCAGTGTGGATGATCAGCGTGAGCAACTCACTCGTCGTATCGACAAGCTCGAAGCCCGCTTGTTCTCACAGTTCAACGCCATGGATGCGTTGGTGGCCCAGCTTTCAGGCACCAGCGACTATCTGAGTGGTGCGCTGAGTAATCTCCCAGGCGTTGTCAGACAGGATAAACGTTAATGAAAAGCCCGATCGATACATACAAGAAGGTCAGTGTTTCCCAGGAAGTATCGCAGTATCGCGCGGTGCAGCTGCTGCTCAACGGCGCCATCGAGCGTGTCAAGCTGGCTCGCCATGCCCAGTCCACCGGCGATCCCGAGCGCCGCGGAGTGGCGGTCAGCAGTACCCTGAGCATTATCGGCGCCCTGCAGGGCGCGCTGGACAAGGATCTGGGCGGCGAGATTGCCGAGAACCTTGATGCGCTATATGACTACATGACCCGCAAGCTGGCGGGTGTTGCGCTGGACGACACCCCGCGCAGCCTCGACGAAGTGCAAGGCCTGCTTGAAGAGATCAAGGCAGGTTGGGATGCCATCGAACCGAATCTCGGCGCAGAGCCGCCCCAAACGCCACCTGCATGACCTGAAATGCGGGGACAGGCTGGCCTCCCCGCATGGATTTTCTTCGATTTCTGCCCTCAAGTTTTCCTGCGGTCGCCGATATAGAGGTATCAGTTCTTCACCTCAGGATATCGCCATGAATGCCTACGCCGCGATGAAGCAGTACCAGACAGTCAACGTACACGCCCAGGTCAGTGAAGCTGCGCCCCATCGTCTGATCCAGATGCTCCTTGAGGGCGGGTTGCAACGTATCGCCCAGGCCAAGGGTGCCATGCAGTTCGGCAATATTGCGCTCAAGGGCGAGCTGATCGGCAAGAGCATGGGTATTGTCTGCGGCCTGCGTGATGCGCTTGATCTGGAGAAGGGCGGCGAAGTGGCGGCCAATCTGGATAGCCTTTATGCTTACATCCTGCAGCGTCTGAGTATGGCCAATCTGAAAAACGACCCGGCAATACTGGACGAAGTCGCGGCCTTGCTGCGTGACGTGAAAGAAGGCTGGGACGGCATTGCCCAACACTGAGGAAAGCACCATGACGGTTGCGGTCAAGCAATTGGAAGACACCCACCGCGCGCTGGTTGAAGCGGTTCATGCAGGCGATTGGCAGCAGGTCAGCAGTCTCGACGGAGTATGTCGTGAGCTTGTGGCGCAAGCCATGGCGCAGGATGATCGCGACGATCAGGCGCTGGCCGAGGCCTTGGATAATCTTCTGGTGACCTACCGGGAAGTCGTTGCGCTGTGCCAGGCAGTTCAGGGCAAGCTGGCTGAAGAACTCCAGGAGTTGCAGCGCAGCAAGCAGGGCGCCAAGGTCTACCAGATGTTCGGCTGATGCCGGTAACGGGTTCCAGCCTAGCCCTTTATAAAAATGACGTAAAATCGCGCCAACTACTTGACTCCGGTCGCGAATCTGACTACCTTAAGACAAAGATTATAAGTGTGGCACTGCGCTATCAAGCAGCGGTGCCCTATAACGTGTGCTTACAGGACACCCGCCCCGCCT
>JAESUC010000213.1 GCA_016763285.1 Pseudomonas sp. | reverse complement strand
TCCCGCCGACAACTGAGCAGCCGGTGGCAGACGCAGAGCGAGAGGACTAAGCCGACCGTCGATGGCAGGGATGCCATCGTCGAGCCTAGAGGGGTGAGGCAAGCGTTTGCGAAGCATGCTTCGCGCGCAGCCGAACGACAGCGATCTGTGATCGCTGGCCGGGCCCGCTTGCGGGGACTTGCAGCGTGTCGGCGTGGACTTTCGGCCTGGGTCTGGCTGGCTCGCTTCCTCAGAATCGATTTCACCGCTGGTTGGGGGCTCTTGGCCCTCGAGCTTGCCGGCTATCTTGATTCCGAGAAAGCTAGTCCTGCAGGACCAGCCGGTTCAGCCCCGCAAACTCAACACCGGCCACCCATGCTTTTCCGCATGCTCACGCAAGGTATCATCCGGATCGACCGCCACCGGATGATCCACCATGCTCAGCAGTGGCAGGTCGTTGTGCGAGTCGCTGTAGAAATAACTCCCATCCAGCGTCTCCCCATGCTCCACCAGCCAGCGCTCCAGCCGAGTCACCTTGCCCTCGCGGAAGCAGGGAATATCCGTAGTGCGACCGGTATAGCGACCGTTCGCCATCTCGCACTCGGTCGCCAGCAAAATATCGATACCCAGCCGGGCAGCGATCGGGCCGGTGATGAAGCGATTGGTCGCGGTAATGATCATCACCGTATCGCCGGCCCGCTTGTGCTTGTCGATCAGGGTCAGGGCCTGCGGCAGGATGATCGGCTCGATCATTTCCGCCATGAAGCGCGTGTGCCACTCATCGAGCTGGGCCTGCGGATGCTCGGCCAGGAGTTGCAGACAGAAATTGAGGTAGACCTCGATATCCAGCTGGCCGGACAGATAGTCGTTAAAGAACTTGTCGTTCTGGGCCTGATACGCGACCGCATCGACGATATTGTTCTGGACGATGAACTCGCCCCAGCTATGGTCACTGTCGCCGTCAAGCAGCGTGTTATCGAGATCGAAAATGGCCAGCGGCACGGTGTACTCCCAAGTGAAAAAATCGGCAGGCTGCAAGGATAATCCAGACGGGTAGCAAATGCTTGGATCTGTTGGCAACTATGCAATTGCTGCGCCGCGCGTCTTTGTGGAACAATGCAATGGATCATCAAAGAAGGAACAAGGCAGTGATTGACCCCGATGGCTTCCGTCCCAATGTAGGTATCATCCTGACCAACGGGTCCGGACAGGTGCTGTGGGCGCGTCGCATAGGTCAGGATGCCTGGCAGTTCCCCCAGGGCGGAATCCAGCGCAATGAAACGCCGGAGCAGGCGCTTTACCGCGAGCTGCACGAAGAAGTCGGGCTCATGCCCGAGGACGTCGAGATCATCGCCTGCACACGGGGCTGGTTACGCTATCGGCTGCCACAACGCCTGATCCGCAGTCATTCCCAGCCGGTCTGTGTCGGACAGAAACAGAAATGGTTCCTGCTGCGCCTCACCGCCGACGAGCAACGCGTATGCATGACCAAGACCCCCAAGCCCGAATTCGACGGCTGGCGCTGGGTCAGCTACTGGTATCCATTGGGCCAGGTGGTGGCCTTCAAACGGGACGTCTATCGGCGCGCGATGAAGGAGCTGGCACCCCGCTTGCCGCTTGAGCTGGTGCAGTTTTGAGCATGCTCAACACCCTGCGACGGATCGTCCAGGAAGTAAACTCGGCCCGGGACCTGCCTACCGCACTGGACATCATAGTGCAGCGCGTACGAGGCGCCATGGGCACCGAAGTGTGTTCGGTGTATCTGCTGGATCCTGTCAGCGCCCGCTACGTCCTGATGGCGACCGAAGGTCTCAACAAGGACGCGGTGGGCGCCGTGAGCCTGGCCAATAATGAAGGTCTGATCGGTTTTGTTGGCGCCCGCGAGGAGCCGGTCAATCTCGAGGATGCCGCTGCCCACCCCAAATTCCGCTATTTTGCCGAAACCGGCGAAGAGCGATTTGCGTCCTTTCTGGGGGCGCCGATCATTCACCACCGCCGGGTAATGGGTGTGCTGGTGGTCCAGCAAAAGGAACGTCGCCAGTTCGATGAGTCCGAGGAGTCTTTCCTCGTTACCATGAGCGCCCAGCTGGCCGGGGTAATAGCCCATGCCGAGGCGACCGGCTCCATTCGCGGTCTGGGCTGGGGCGGTGAGCCGGTGCAGGATACCCGCTTTGATGCCGTACCCGGCGCCCCCGGTGTCGCCATCGGCCAGGCAGTGGTCATCCTCCCGCCGGCCGACCTCAAGGCCGTGCCCGACAAGACTGCCAAGGACATAGACGCGGAAATCGCGCTGTTTCGCAGTGCCGTCGAGACCGTTCGCCAGGATATGCAGGATCTGTCTACGCGGCTCTCTACCCAGCTTCGCCCGGAGGAGTTGGCC
Organism: Pseudomonas sp.; assembly: GCA_016763285.1. Classification (GTDB taxonomy): domain Bacteria; phylum Pseudomonadota; class Gammaproteobacteria; order Pseudomonadales; family Pseudomonadaceae; genus Halopseudomonas. Next base: position 10,245 of record JAESUC010000213.1, on the reverse strand, counting down.
CTGTTCGATGTCTACCAGATGATGCTGGATGACGCGGCACTGGGTAATGAGGTCATCAATCTCATCCGTGGCGGGCAATGGGCCCAGGGCGCCCTGCGTGAGGTGGTCAGCTCCCATGTGAGCCGTTTCGAGGTAATGGACGACCCCTATCTGCGCGAGCGTGCCTCCGACGTCAAGGACCTGGGCCGGCGCATCCTGGCCTACCTGCAGGAAGCCGGCAAGCAGGAGCTGGTCTTCCCGGAACACACGATCCTGGTCAGCGAAGAGCTGTCACCGGTGATGCTGGGTGAGGTACCCAAGGAAAAGCTCGTGGGCCTGGTCTCGGTGCTGGGGTCCGGTAGCTCCCACGTCGCCATTCTGGCCAGGGCGATGGGTATTCCGACAGTCATGGGCGCCATCGATCTGCCCTATGCGCGGATGGATGGCCTGGAACTGATTGTCGACGGCAACCATGGCGAGGTCTATGCCAGCCCCTCGCCGGAACTGCGCCGGCATTACCTGGAACTGGTCCGCGAAGAGCTGGAGCTGGTCCAGGGGCTGGAAAAGCTCAAGGAAGTGCCCTGTGTGACCACCGACGGGCATCGCATGCCCCTGTGGGTGAATACCGGCTTGTTCGCCGATGTGGCGCGCTCTCTTGATCGCGGCGCCGAGGGTGTCGGGCTGTACCGCACCGAAGTGCCATTCATGATCCAGGACCGCTTTCCGAGCGAAAAGGAGCAGCAGGCCACCTACCGCGAGCAACTGGAAGCCTTCCATCCGCTCCCGGTCACCATGCGCAGTCTGGACATCGGTGGTGACAAGGCGCTGACCTACTTCCCGATCAAGGAAGACAACCCCTTCCTCGGTTGGCGCGGTATCCGTGTGACCCTCGATCATCCGGAAATCTTCCTGCTGCAGACCCGGGCAATGCTCAAGGCCAGTCGCGGCCTGAACAACCTGCGCATCATGCTGCCGATGATCAGCAGCGTGTATGAGGTCGAAGAAGCCCTGCATCTGATTCACCGCGCCCACAGTGAAGTCTGTGACGAAGGCATGGTCGTGCCCATGCCCCCCGTCGGCGTGATGATTGAGGTGCCGGCCGCGGTCTACCAGGCCCGCGAGCTGATACAGATGGTCGATTTTCTGTCCGTGGGCACCAACGATCTGACCCAGTACCTGCTGGCGGTGGACCGCAACAACCCGCGAGTGGCTGATCTCTACCACTCCTTGCACCCGGCCGTGCTGCAGGCGTTGCTCAAGGTGGCAGCAGCCTGTCGCGATGCCGGCAAGCCAATGAGCGTATGTGGCGAAATGGCCGGTGACCCGGCCTCGGCCGTGCTGTTGATGGCCATGGGCTGCGATGTGCTGTCGATGAACGCGACCAATCTGCCCAAGGTCAAATGGCTGTTGCGCCAGATCAGTCTGAGCGATGCCAAGGCGCTGCTCGATGAAGTCATCGAGCTGGACAATCCCTACCTGGTGCACAGCACCCTGCACCTGGCCCTGCGCAACATGGGGCTGGAGAAGGTGCTGCGCCAGGGGCGTTAAGCCAGCTGCCAGGCCGACTCGCCCGCCGGAACGCCCATGGGCCCGAAACGTCGCTCGACAAAGCTCAGGCCGCCTTTGCCATCCAGCCGCATGAAGGTGCTGGCGCGGGTGCCATAGGCTTCGCCAACGATGAACGCAGCAGACAGGGCTCGCTCAAGCTCCAGGGGGACCCCGGTGCTGGGCAGCTCGGCATCCGCATAGGTGCGGCTATCGGCCAGCAGCGCCAGCAGGTCACTTGGCTCACCCTGAGGATCGGCCGCCAACCCATCGTGCAGGCGCTGCTGTTTGGGCCAGCGGCTTTCCAGGCTGCCATTGGACAACCCGTATACGCCCGGCCCCAGTGCTCTGGCCTGTTTTTCCCGGCTATTGAAGTACCACAGTGCGTCGGCGTTGCCGACCAGCAGATTGAATCCACCGTATTCCGAGGCGCTAGCGCCGAGGTGCTCCAGGTATTGGTCCGGGGGCACGTCGCTGGTCAGGTATTCGAGTACCAGAGTGCCACGGGAGCGGGGAGCCGCCGCAGCGCCGGGAGCCCGGATGTTGGTCAGGGCGGCGAAGCGCTGCTGGCGGGTGACGCCCATCCAGGTGCCGCCAGCGTCCAGATCCTTGCCAGCGAGCAATTGCGGAAAGCCTTCCTCGGTCCAGAACGTCGCCTCGCGCGTGGGCCTGGCATGAAATTCGTCACGGTTGCCCAGCAAGGTCAGTGGGTATTGGCCCACTTGCCAGGCAAAAGCCATCAGACACATCGGCATCTCCTTTTCAGACACCGCAGTCTAACGGCTTTTGCCGCCATTGAGCGGTCGTCTGCGCGGGGATCGGCGCAAAAAAAGGCCGACCCTTTACGGACCGGCCTGTTGGGCGCTCGATTGCGTCGGTTCAGTCGACAATCAGAACGGGCGTCAGCGGAGCGGGCAACACCCCTGTCGCAATGACAGTGTAAATGCTGCCGGCGGAGAGAGTGGTGCCCGGCAGATCTATGACCGTGGTATCGGTGCTGGTCACATTGACCTGCAGGTTGTAGTCCCCCGCCGGCACCGTCAGATACGGCGAGGCCGTGAAGTAGGGCACGTTCTCCAGCGGTTGCAGAATGCTCCCGTTGGCCAGCACATCAACGCTCGGCGCATCCGGCGCGGCATGGATCACCCGCACCTTCACATCGGTGCCAGAAGCTGCCGTGGTGTCGTCTTCCAGTCCGCGAAGCGTGAACGCCTCGGCTGGCGTCGCCGGGTTGAGCAGGCCGGTAGCCAGTGCGCTGTAGGATTTGCCGGGCTCGGCCTGCAGGGTGAAGACCTCACCGCCCACCGCGTCCGTTGTGCCGGGCAGGCCTACCGCCAGCTCGTAGGTGCCTGCCTGCACGGTCAGGTAGTCGCTGACATCGGTAAAGGACAGGTTCACGCCCGTGCCGGCCCCGTTGACCAGAACCTCCACTTCGGGGGCGTCGGGCGCGAGATGCGCAGCGCGAATACGGACCCGGTTGTCCTCCAGCGTGGCGAAGGCAGGGTTGTCCAGCAGCGCTACGACCGATGCCGGGGCCAGTCCGGACGGCCGATCAAGTGCGGCTGCGAAGTAGGACAGGCCGCCCTGCAGGGTTACGTCGCCCGAGTCATAGGCCACTTCCTCGCTCCCGGCGGGCGTGATACGGATACGGTACTCGCCCTCGGCTATCTCGAGGTAGTTGCCGGTATCGTTGCCCGGCAGGAAGTTTGCCACGGTCGGCGTGGCAGGCAGGGCGTCGCCCGTACTGGTGTAGACATCAACCGCGCCCACCGCCGGTGCAGCATGCAACACGAACAGGCGGGTGAATCCGGTTGCGGGTGTTTCGATCATGTCGGGGATCACCAGCAGGTCGAAGGGCGTCTCCTGGCTGCCCAGCACGCCGTAGGCCACCAGCGTGAAGAAGTCGTCTTCGGTAGGTGTCACCACCGCGCTGAAGACCGGCTCGGAATCAGCGGCGGCGCCGGCCGCGCGGATGTCGATTTCAAGCTGCTCGGCGGGAAGGTCGATAAAGGATGTGCCCTCGCCGAAGGGCAGATCGGCGATGCCCAGGGCGTCGTTCACATAGATGTCCACATTGGGCGCGCCAGCCGAGGCATGCAGCACCCTGACCTGGGCACTTGGGCCCTCCGGGGCCGGGGCCCTTACGCGATCATCGTCATCATCATCCAGAAAACAGCCGGAGAGCATCAGAACTATCAACGCCAGAAAGGGGATAAGTAATCTTTTCACCGAGAATTCCTCCATGGGGCCCCCTTGCCGGGAGCAGGTTCAGGCATTTTGCCTTTTGGGATTCAAGGTCAATGTCTGTACAAGTTCAACTCAAAAGTTATACAGAATGCGTATGTGGTACATAAGTGCGCGAAAAACAAGACAGTATCCTTTTCGCTCCGATTAACGGATAAGGGCTCTGAAGGACCGGAGGCGGGTTCGCGCTACGGATTTCGGCTACACTATCGGGCCCGCGATGCGGGGTACCAATCATGTGAGCCCGGGGGGTGTCGTGGAGTTTCTGGTCTATCTCGTTCTGGGTGGTTTCGCTGGCGTGCTTGCGGGACTGTTCGGTGTGGGCGGGGGCATGATCATCGTGCCGGTGCTGGTCTACAGTTTCGCCCTGCAGGGCTTCTCCCCGGAGGTGCTGACGCATATGGCAGTGGGTACCTCCCTGGCGACCATAGCCTTCACCTCGATCAACGCCATCCGGGCCCACCATCTCAAAGGGGCGGTACGCTGGGCGCTGTTTGTCTGGATGACCCTGGGGATTCTCGTGGGCACCGTGCTCGGAGCCTTTACAGCCGCGCTGATAGACGGGCCGGTACTGCAGAAAATCATCGGTGTGTTTGCCATCTTCGTCGCGGCACAGATGGCCTTCGAGTGGAAGCCAAAAGCTGCACTGGATGTCCCCGGCAAGCCCGGACTGACCCTGGCCGGCGGATTCATCGGTTGGGCATCGGCTATTTTCGGTATCGGTGGCGGCAGCCTCACGGTACCCTTTCTGGTCTGGCGCAGTGTGCCGATGCAGCAGGCGGTGGCAACGTCCTCTGCCTGCGGGCTGCCCATCGCACTGGCCGGAGCCCTGAGCTTCATTTTTACCGGCTGGCATGTCGAGCCACTGCCGGACTGGAGTCTGGGCTATGTGTATCTGCCGGCGGTGGTCGGCATCGCCGCGACCAGCATGCTGTCGGCCGGTTTTGGTGCGCGACTGGCGCACCGCCTCTCACAGCGACTGCTCAAGCGCCTGTTTGCGCTGCTGCTGGTGTGCGTGGGTATCAACTTCTTGATGTAGGGAATGTACATGCTGGCCTATCCGCAAATCGATCCGGTGGCGTTGTCGCTGGGTCCGTTACAGATTCACTGGTACGGGTTGATGTACCTGATCGGCATTGGCGGCGCCTGGTGGCTGGCCAGCCGCAGGCTGAACGCCTTTGACCCGAGCTGGACCAGGGAGACCCTGTCCGATCTGGTGTTCTGGGTCGCCCTGGGCGTCATCGCCGGTGGGCGCATCGGCTACATTCTGTTCTACGATCTGCCGTCCTACCTTGCCGACCCTTCGCTGATACTGCAGATATGGAAGGGCGGCATGTCCTTCCACGGCGGTCTGCTCGGCGTGTTGCTGGCTGTAGCATGGTTCGCCAGACGGACCGGGAAGCGCTTCTTCGAGCTGATGGACTTCATTGCGCCGCTGGTGCCTATCGGCCTGGGCGCCGGTCGAATCGGCAACTTCATCAATGCCGAGTTGTGGGGCAAGGCGACGGATGTGCCCTGGGCGATGATCTTTCCGACCGATCCATTGCAGCTGGCGCGGCACCCCTCCCAGCTGTACCAGTTTGCTCTCGAGGGGGTGGCGCTGTTTGTCATCCTCTGGCTGTATTCCAGCAAGCCGCGTCCGACCATGGCGGTGAGTGGGTTGTTCGGGGTCTGTTATGGTGCGTTCCGGTTTATCGTCGAGTTTTTCCGTGAACCCGATGCCCATATTGGTTATCTGGCATTCGACTGGCTGACCATGGGTCAGTTGCTGTCGTTGCCGATGATTCTGATTGGCGCTGCGCTGATGGCGTGGGCCTACCGTAACGAGGGTGCCAAGCGTGAAACAGTATCTTGATCTGATGCGCCATGTGCGCGAAAGCGGAACCTTCAAAAGCGACCGGACAGGCACGGGGACCTACAGCGTCTTTGGCCATCAGATGCGCTTTGATCTGGCCGAAGGATTTCCCCTGGTCACAACCAAGAAGTGCCATCTGAAGTCGATCATCCACGAGCTGCTCTGGTTCCTGCAGGGTGACACCAATATTGCCTACCTCAAGCGTCACGGCGTATCGATCTGGGACGACTGGGCCGACGAGAATGGCGATCTGGGGCCGGTCTACGGCTATCAGTGGCGGTCCTGGCCGGCGCCCAATGGCGAATCGATCGACCAGATCAGCAAGCTGCTGGAAATGATCCGCAATAACCCCGACTCCCGCCGCCTGATTGTCTCAGCCTGGAATCCGGCGCTGGTTGACGAGATGGCGCTGCCTCCGTGCCACGCCCTGTTCCAGTTCTATGTGGCCGACGGCAAGCTCAGCTGCCAGCTGTATCAGCGTTCGGCTGACATCTTCCTCGGAGTCCCCTTCAATATTGCCAGCTATGCCCTGCTGACCCTGATGATTGCCCAGGTGTGCGGCCTGAAGCCGGGTGATTTCATCTGGACCGGCGGCGATTGCCATCTGTACGCCAACCACCTGGAGCAGACCGATCTGCAACTGACCCGCGAACCCTATCCACTGCCCACCATGCGGCTGAATCCTGAGGTCACCGACCTCTTTGCCTTTACCGCTGAAGATATCAGCCTGGAGAACTACCAGGCGCATCCGCATATCAAGGCGCCGGTGGCGGTATGAGTGACGCTTCCAGCCCGCGCATCGCCATGATCGCTGCCATGGGGCTCAATCGGGTGATCGGCCGTGACAACAAGCTGCCCTGGCACCTGCCCGAGGATTTGAAGTACTTTCGCAGTGTGACCTGGGGCAAGCCGATCGTGATGGGGCGCAAGACCTTTGACTCCCTGGGCAGACCGCTCCCCGGTCGGACCAATATCGTGGTCAGCAATCGCGATGGCTTGCAGATTCCCGGCGCTTCGGTCCAGACCAGTATCGATGCGGCCCTGCAGCAGGCCTCCCGACAGGCGGTGCTGGATGGGGTCGAGGAGGTCATGGTCATCGGTGGGGAAACACTGTACCGGCAGATGCTGGAACGGGCCGACAGGCTGTATCTCACCCTGGTCGAGGCCGAGCCGGAGGGCGACGCCTGGTTTCCACCGTTCAGTGCGCAGGATTGGGAGCTGGTGACGAAACGGGAGGTCAGTGGGACCGATGAATACCCGGCCCACTCCTATCAGGTGCTGGACAGGCTCAGAGGCTGACCGATCACGTCCTCGAGGGGGCGTGGCCGACCGATCCAGAACCCCTGGAGGAAGTCGCCACCCCAGCTGGACAGCTGGTCGGCGCAATGGGCATCCTCCACGTAATTGGCAATCACTTGCTTGCCCATGCCACGTGACAGCGTGACCAGGTTTTTCAGATAACCGTCGTCGTCAGCGGCGTCGTCGGACAGTTGGCGGGCGTCCAGTTTGATGCCCTTGATCGGCAGTCTTGAAAGATACCCGAGTGCCCCGTATTCCTCGCCGAAATGGTCCAGCCAGATGTCCACGCCCAGGGCCGCCAGCGCCTTGCAAAGGGACTCCGCCTGCCTGGCATGCTTGAGCAGGGCGTCCTCGCGCAGCTCCAGCTGCACCACGCCGGGTGGAATGCGGTGTTTGCTCAACAATTGTTTGAGCTGTTCGGCGAAGCGCGGCTGTTTCAGTTCACGGTCACTCAGGTTGATCGACAGTCGACAGTCAACGCCAGCCTCCCGCCATTGTCCGACCGCAGCCAGGGCCTGGCCAATCACCCAATGGCCCATGGGCAGAATCAGTCCGCTGTGTTCGGCCAGTCGCAGAAACCCGTCCGGCGTGAGCAATCCCAGCTTGGGATGCTGCCAGCGCAACAGCGCTTCCCAGGCAACGGTGTTGCCGTTTCGGGTATCGACAATCGGCTGGTAGTGCAGACGGAACTGGCCATCCAGCAGACCGTGTCTCAGGCCCTGTTCAATATCCAGGTTGTGTTGGGTTTCGGCATCCTCTTCCGGGCTGTAGAAGCGATACCCGTTGCGCCCGCCTGCCTTGGCCCGGTACAGCGCCTGGTCGGCATGGGCGAGCAATTCCTGGGCGCTGCCGCCATGCTGTGGATGGGTGGCAATGCCAACGCTGGCAGAGATCAGCAGGTGGTGACCGTTGAGCGTGATCGGCTCGCTCAAGGCGTGGATGATCTTGCCAGCGATCAGTGCCGCATCGTTGACGTCATGCAGGTCGTTGAGCAGGGCGACAAACTCGTCACCGCCGATCCGGGTGATCAGATCCACATCGCGCATGGTGCGGCGCAACCGGTTGGCGATCACCGCCAGCAGCAGATCGCCGAGACCATGGCCGAAGCTGTCGTTGATCTGCTTGAAATAATCCAGGTCGATGTACAGCAGGGCGAAGCTGGTGTGGCTGCGCTTGCTACGCAGCAACAGTCGATCCAGCTCTTCTTCCAGCATGGCGCGATTGCCCAGGCCGGTGAGCGGATCCTGTTTGGCTTGCTGGGCCAGCTTGCCACCGCTCTGGCGGCGCCAGCCGGCGTGCATCAGGGCGCGCTGCAGGGCGGGTGTGGTCAGGTTTCCGCGTAGCAGGACGGCGTCCGCACCATCGTTGATGGCCTGGCTGTCCTGTTCGGGGGAGTCGTCGTCGCGGACCATCAGACACAGGGTCGGCTGGGCGACACGGCGGACCTCACGCAGCAGTGCGAGGTCATCCGGCATCAGGCAATAACGGTAACTGCTGGAGGCGAGCCGGTTGGTGGCCTCCCGGGGGCGCGTGCACACCTCTACGGTCAGCGGCAGACCCTCTACCGCCTCCAGCAATTCAAGCAAATCCTTGCGCTTGTCCGGGTCTGCTTCAACCAGCAGTACCCTGTCTTCGGCTGTGTCCATCTGTTCCGTGCCCGGTTAACGGTGGGGTATGTCAATAAGCCATGTGTCGGAGATGTTAACGCCATCACAGTATTGCGGCGCATCTTGAGCCGTGAAAGGGCGTTTTCTCCGACAAGTGGTAGGACAACACCGACTGCGCGTCGGTTCATTGACAATTTAATGCCCATACACCCCAATTGCCGGAATTATGGCGACCTTTTCGCCGAAGTTACCCGGCTTTACTCCAGCATCGACTTGTCGCGCACGGCGCCCTTGTCGGCACTGGTGGCCAGCAGTGCGTACGCCTTCAATGCCGTGGTGACCTTGCGCGGACGCTTTTCCACCGGTTTCCAGCCGAGCCTGTCCTGCTCTGTCCGGCGCTGCGCCAGCTCCTCGTCACTGACCAGCAGGTTGATGCTGCGATTGGGGATGTCGATGAGCACCTTGTCGCCGTCACGAACCAGCCCGATAGCGCCGCCAGCTGCCGCCTCGGGTGAAACATGGCCAATCGACAGGCCGGAAGTACCACCGGAAAAACGACCGTCAGTAAGCAGAGCGCAATCCTTGCCCAGGCCCTTGGATTTGAGATAGCTGGTGGGGTAGAGCATTTCCTGCATGCCGGGCCCGCCCTTGGGACCTTCGTAGCGGATGATGACGATGTCGCCAGGCTTGACCTCGTCAGCAAGGATGCCTTTGACGGCGGTATCCTGGCTCTCGAAGATCTTCGCGTTGCCTTCGAATACATGGATGGATTCGTCGACGCCGGCGGTTTTCACCACACAACCGTCCAGGGCGATGTTGCCATACAGCACGGCCAGGCCACCTTCCTGGGAGTAGGCGTGCTCGACGCTGCGGATACAGCCCGACTCGCGATCCAGATCCAGGCTTGGATAGCGCGTGGACTGGCTGAAGGCGGTCTGGGTAGGAATGCCGGCCGGGCCTGCGCGGAAAAAGGTATGCACCGATTCGTCATCGGTCACCGTGACATCCCACTTGGCTATCGCCTCCTCCATGCTGGCGCTGTGTACGGTGGGCACCTGTGTGTGCAGCAGGCCGCCACGGGCCAGTGAGCCGAGGATGCTGAAGATGCCCCCGGCACGGTGCACGTCTTCCATGTGGTATTTCTGGATATTCGGCGCCACCTTGCACAGCTGTGGCACCTTGCGCGACAGGCGATCGATATCACGCAGATCGAAGTCGATTTCCCCTTCCTGGGCAATGGCCAGCAAATGCAGAATGGTATTGGTCGAGCCGCCCATGGCGATATCCAGCGTCATCGCGTTCTCGAATGCTTCGAAGCTGGCGATGCTGCGGGGCAACACACTCTCGTCGCCGTCTGCATAGTAGCGCTTGCATAGGTCAACGATGGTGCGGCCGGCCTGCAGGAACAGCTGTTCGCGGTCACTGTGCGTGGCCAGGGTAGAGCCGTTGCCCGGCAGTGCCAGCCCGAGGGCCTCGGCCAGGCAGTTCATCGAGTTGGCGGTAAACATGCCCGAGCAGGAACCACAGGTCGGGCAAGCGCTACGCTCGTACTCGGCGACTTTCTCGTCGCTGGCGCTCTCGTCGGCGGCAGTGACCATGGCATCCACCAGATCCAGTCCATGGCTGGCGAGTTTGGTGTTGCCGGCTTCCATTGGACCGCCGGACACGAAGACCACCGGTACGTTCAGGCGCAATGCCGCCATCAGCATGCCGGGG
>JAESUC010000212.1 GCA_016763285.1 Pseudomonas sp. | reverse complement strand
TTCCAGATCGGTATCGAGGGTGCGCAACCGCTGATTGCCAAGTTCTACCGGCCGGACCGCTGGAGTGACGAAGCGATCCTGGAGGAGCATGCCTACTCCCTGGAGCTGGCCGAGCGGGACATTCCGGTCATCCCACCGATGCAGGTCGAAGGCCGCACCCTGTTCGAGTTCGCCGGCTTCCGCTTCAGTCTGTTCAAGCGCTTCGGCGGCCGCGCCCCGGAACTGGACAACCCCGACCACCTCCTGATGCTCGGCCGTCTGGTCGGCAGGCTGCATGCGGTCGGTGCCATGCGCCCCTTCGCGCACCGTCCGTCGCTCACGGTGCAGAGCTTCGGTCACGACAGCATTGCCTGGCTGCGCGACTCCGGGGTGGTGCCGGAAAATCTGCGGCCGGCCTATTTTTCCGTGGCCGACGATCTGATGCAGGTCATCGATCAACGCATGCAGGCCGTCCCGTTCAAGACCGTGCGACTGCATGGCGATCTGCATGTGGGCAATCTGCTCTGGCGCGACGAAAGCCTTTATATGGTCGACATGGACGATTGCCGGCAGGGCCCCGCGATCCAGGACCTGTGGATGATGCTCTCCGGCGATCATAACCAGCGCCAGGCGCAACTGGCCGAGCTGGTAGAAGGTTACAACGAGTTTCACGACTTCGATCCCCGCCAGCTGGCTCTGGTAGAATCTCTCAGAACATTGCGCCTGGTTCACTACAGCGCCTGGCTGGCCCGCCGCTGGGATGATCCGGCCTTTCCCCGTCATTTTCCCTGGTTCGCCAGTGAGCGTTACTGGGCAGATCAGGTACTGACCTTGCGTGAACAGCGCGCCGCGCTGGATGAACCGCTGCTTCGGCTGTTCTGATCAAACGGCATAAGACTTATCAATGGGCGTTTCCAGTCATCTTTTGACTGAATACACTGCACGCACTTTTCACAGAGGCACCGAGCATGTCCGACACTCTCCTTGACTCCCGTAACCTGGCATTCGAACTGTACGAAGTGCTGGACGCCGAAGGTCTGACCCAGCGTCCGCGCTTCGCCGACCACAACCGGGAAACCTTTGATGCAGCGATCAATACCGCGCGCACCATCGCCGACAAGTTCTTCGCTCCGCACAATCGCAAGAGCGACGAGAACGAGCCCAAGTACGTGGACGGCGCCGCGGAGCTGATTCCGGAAGTGAAACCGGCAGTAGACGCGTTTCTCGAAGCCGGCTTTCTGAATGCGACCCGCACCTTCGAGCAGGGCGGCATGCAGATGCCGAATCTGCTGTCACAGGCCTGCTTCGCGCATTTCCAGTCGGCCAACGCGGCAACGTCTTCCTACGCCATGCTGACCATGGGCGCCGCCAACCTGATCGAGAACTTTGGTAGCGAAGAGCAGAAGGAACGCTTTCTGCAGCCGATGATCGATGGCCGCTTCTTCGGCACCATGGCGCTGACCGAGCCCCATGCCGGCTCGTCCCTGTCAGACATCCGCACCAAGGCAGAACCCGCAGAAGACGGCAGCTATCGCCTGAAGGGCAACAAGATTTATATCTCCGGCGGTGATCATCCGTTGTCGGAAAACATCGTGCACATGGTCCTGGCCAAGCTGCCTGATGCACCTCCCGGCGTGAAAGGTATTTCCCTGTTTATCGTGCCCAAGTTCCTGGTCAACGATGACGGCACTGTCGGCAAGCGCAACGATGTGGCCCTGGCCGGTCTGTTCCACAAGATGGGCTGGCGCGGCACCACCTCCACCGCGTTGAACTTCGGCGAAAAAGGCGAGTGCGTCGGTTACCTGGTCGGCAAGCCGCACAACGGTCTGTCGTACATGTTCCAGATGATGAACGAGGCGCGGATCGGCGTCGGCATGGGCGCGGTCATGCTCGGCTACGCCGGTTACCTGTATTCCCTGGAATATGCCCGCGACCGGCCCCAGGGCCGTCTGCCCGATGGCAAGGATCCGGCCTCCCCGCAGGTCTCGATCATCCAGCACACCGACATCAAGCGTCTGCTGCTGACCCAGAAGGCCTATGTGGAAGGCGCCTTCGACCTGGGCCTGTACGCTGCACGGTTGTTCGACGATACCGAGACCCTGGAAACCGAGGAAGAACGCAAGACGGCCCTGGAGCTGCTGGATCTGCTCACGCCGATCGTCAAGTCCTGGCCCTCGGAGTTCTGCCTCAAGGCCAACGAACACGCCATTCAGATCCTCGGCGGCGCTGGCTATACCCGGGAGTATCCGGTCGAGCAGTACTACCGTGACAACCGTCTGAATCCGATCCACGAAGGCACACATGGTATCCAGTCGCTGGATCTGCTGGGCCGCAAGGTGGCGATGAACAAGGGTGCGGCGCTCAAGCAGCTCTCGGCGCTGATTCAGGACACCTGCAGCAAGGCCCGTGAGTATGACTCGCTGAACGACCTGCGTGAGCCGCTGGAAAAACTCCACGCCCATCTCGGCAAGGTGACCCAGGCGCTGCTCGGCGACATGATGCAGGGCAAGGTCAACGAGGCGCTGGCCAACTCGGCCCTGTACCTGAACACCTTTGGCCACATGGTCATCGGCTGGCGCTGGCTGGAGCAGGCGGTGCATGCCCAGCGTGGGCTGCATGCCGGCAAGGCCGCCGATGCCGACTTCTACAACGGCAAGCTGCAGGCCGCGCGCTTCTTCCTGACCTGGGAAGTACCGAGCTGCCACCATGCCCTGCAGATTCTGGAAAACCGCGATGTGACCTGCATGGAGATGCAGGACAGCTGGTTCTGACCCGACAGACGGTTCCGAATCCAGCCGATACGGTGTGACTCGAGTCACACCGCCCGCATCAGAAAAGGCCGCCCCCGTGCGGCCTTTTCTGTGTCTGCCTTCCCAAGCACCCGCAGTAAGATTACGCTGCTCCCTGGTTCATATTGCCTATCGGAAAGACATCCATGCTGCCTTGCTCCCGTCCGCTGCTCATCATCACCCTGCTTGTGCAGATGCTGTTCGCCGGCACCGCCCTGGCAGCGAGCGAACTGGAAGAGACTCTGGACACCACGCAGGCGAAGCTCGAAGCGCTTGCCGCCAGCAGCATGCCGGACACGGAAAAACAGGAGCTGCAGGAGCTCTATCAGAACACCATCGATTTCCTGCAGAAAACCAGAGCGACGGAAAAGGAGCAGGCCGAGTTGCAGGAGCAGCTCAAGGACGCTCCCGAGGAAGCCAGACGCGTGCGCCAGCGCGCGGACAGCATCCAACCGCGCACTGTCGAGGCGATCCGCGACAATGTCGAGAACCAGAGTCTGGAAGTGCTGGAAGCCCGGCTGACCGAAAAGGTCACCACCATGTTCGACTGGCAGAACCAGTTGACTGCAATCAACAGCAACCTGATCGCCGCCCAGACCCGACCGGAACGCACCCAGGCACAGGTAACTGCCAACCAGGCGCGCAGCCAGGCCATCGCCGAGCAACTGCGGGTGCTGCAGCGCCAGGCCGACAGTCCGCAGAAAGCCGCACGCCAGGCCATGCTGAAGGCCGAGCAACGCAGCCTGGAGGCCGCAAATAGACTCTTGCGCCAGCAGCTGTCGGTCAACAACATCCTGCAGGATCTGGCCAGCCAGCGCCGCACCCTGATGAGCCTGCAGATTGCCGATATAGAGAAGGAGGTGCAGGCGCTCCAGGACGTGATCAACGACAAGCGTCTGAGCCAGTCCGAGCAGACCGTCAGCGATACCACCGCAGAGGCAATGCAAGGCGCCAGCAACCACGTGCTTCTCAAGACCCAGGGCAGCCTCAACCGGCGGCTCAGCGAAGAGCTGCTCGCCGCTACCAGCGAGATGGGTGAACTGACCCGCAAGAACATCATCACCAAGCAGCAGATCGACAGTGCCACCCAGGTCGAAAACGCCCTGGAGCAGCAGATCAACGTGCTCGAGGGCAGCGCCCTGCTCTCACGCATCCTGCATCAGCAAAAGCAGGCCCTGCCCTCTGTACGCCTGGATACCCGTATCGCCGACCGCGTGGCCGACCTGCGCCTGCGCGAGTTCGAACTCAACCAGCTGCGCGAACAGCTCGCCGATCCCGAGGCCTACCTGGCCCAACTGCTGGCGCCACTGCCGCAAGATCAGCGCGAACTGCTGGGCGACGATATCCGCAAGGTCATTGCCAGCCGAACCGTGCTGACCGAACAACTGAGCAACAACATCAGCACCCTGTTGAGCCTGGCGATCACATTGCAGATCAACCAGCGCCAGCTGCAGCAACTGAGCAGCCAATTGCGCCGCACCATCGACGATCAGTTGTTCTGGGTCGCCAGCAGCCGCCCGATCGACAAGGCCTGGGTACTCGCCCTGCCGGGCCAGGTACAGACGCAGTTCGAAAACCTGAAGCTGCCCGAAAGGATGCGCACCCTGGCGGCGACCATCGCCGCTCGCTGGCCCGGTCCCGCCCTGCTGGCCATCCTGCTGGCCGTCTATGCCTGGCGTCGGCGTCGCTGGCGCGGCCAGCTGCGCGACATCAACGCCGATGTCGGCCACTTCCGCCATGACAGCAGTCGGCATACCCCCAAGGCACTGGGTCTGACCGCGCTTATCGTGCTGCCGATGCCGGTCATCCTGTGCGGCCTCGGTATCCTGCTGCTGGCCGGAGACCCCGCGCCCCTGCCGGCTCTGGGCGCTGCGCTGCTGAAGCTGGCCATTGCCTGGTTCGTGCTGCACTTCCTGTATCGGGTGCTGGAACCCAACGGCATTGCCGTGCGCCACTTCCGCTGGGAGAGCGAGCTGGTCACCCGGCTCCACCACCTGATCCGCAACGTCGCCTGGGTGCTGCTGCCCCTGGTGCTGGTCATTGCCCTGAACGCTGCCAACCCCGCCCACCTGGGCGATGACGTGATCGGCCGGGTGACCATGCTGATCGGCATGCTGCTGCTGAGCCTGCTGCTGGGGCGCGTCATGTGGAAAACCGAGCCGCTGTACCATTCGCGGCTGCTGCACATTGGCGCAACACTGTTACTGGTACTGGCACCGCTGGCGCTGGCGGGCATGTCGTTCTGGGGCTATCACTACACCGCCACGCGACTGGCTGATCGCTTTTTCATCACCCTCTATCTGATCGCCGGCTGGATGGTGGTCCAGGGTACGGTCTCCCGCAATCTGAACGTTGCCGGACGCCGTCTGGCCTATCAGCGCGCGCTGAACAAGCGCCAGGCCGCCCCCGCCCGCGAAACCCAGGATGCGGAAATGGGTGTCGAGATCCCGGAGATGGATATCCGCCAGATCAACCAGCAGTCCCTGCGCCTGGCCCGGCTGATCCTCACCATCATCTTCGCGGTTCTGGTCTACCTGACCTGGGCGGATCTGCTCAGTGCGACCTCCTACCTCGAATCGGTGACCCTCTGGGAATACAACAGGGGCACCTCGGACAACCCGCTGATGGCGCCGATCAGCGCCGGGGACGTGCTCGTGGCCCTGATCATCGTGATTCTCACGATCACGCTGGCGCGCAACCTGCCCGGTCTGCTCGAGATACTGGTGCTGTCGCGGCTGAACCTGCGCCAGGGCAGCAGCTATGCGATCACTACCCTGCTCAGCTACGTCATCGTCAGCGTCGGCGTGGTCTACGGTCTGTCGGCCCTGGGCGTCAGCTGGAACAAACTGCAGTGGCTGGTGGCAGCCCTGAGCGTGGGGCTGGGGTTTGGTCTGCAGGAGATCTTCGCCAACTTCGTTTCGGGTCTGATCATCCTGTTCGAGCGACCGATCCGCATCGGCGATGTGGTGACCATTGGCGATCTGTCCGGCACGGTCAACCGTATCCGTATTCGCGCCACCACCATTACCGATTTCGACCGCAAGGAAATCATCGTCCCGAACAAGACGTTCGTTACCAGCCACCTGATCAACTGGTCCCTGTCCGATACCGTTACCCGGGTGATCATCAAGGTCGGCGTGGCCTATGGCTCGGATCTGACCAGGACGCGCGAGCTGCTGCTGCAGGCAGCACGGAACAACACCCGCGTGCTGGATGATCCCGAACCGCTGGTCCTGTTTCTGGCCTATAACGAGAGTACGCTGGATCACGAACTGCGGGTGCATGTCCGGGAGCTGGTGGATCGGAACATGGCCATCGACGAAATCAATCGGGACATTGATCGTCTGTTTGCCGAAAACGGCATTGAAATCGCGTTCCGCCAGTTGGACGTCAATCTGCGCAACATGGCCGGCCTGGAAAAACTGATCGGTAGCCGTCGCGAGGAGATGGACCGCCCATCGGACCCCGCCGAAACCGAACCGCACAGGCCAGACCCGGCCGCTACCGGGTCGCAGGCAAAACCGGCAACACCGGACAGCAAATCCGTGCTCGGTGACGGTCCTGACAACCCCACTGTCTGAGCTACCGCCGGCAAGGTCGCTGCAAGCCACTTCCCGGCTTGAAGCGGACATGGCCGAGCAAGCACAATAGCCGCTTTCCTCTATCGAGTGTGTTGAGACATGCCAAGAGCTGCAGAACTGAAAAAGGGTCAGATCGTCCAGATCAATGGCCAGCCGTACATCGTGTCGCAGATTGACGTGAAGAGTCCTTCCTCGCGCAGCGGGACCACACTGTACAAGGTGCGTTTCAATCATGTGCAGACCAAGCAGAAGCTTGACCAGAGCCTGACCGGTGACGACATGCTGGCCCCCATCGACTTCCAGAAGCGCGCCATCCAGTTTCTCTATCAGGACATGGACGGATATACCTTCATGGATAACGAAGACTTCGCCCAGTTCACCCTCAGCGCCGATCAGATCGAAGACCAGATCGAATACATCCATGACGGTGTCGCTGGACTCTACGGCCTGATCGTCGAGGGCAATCTGGTCGGTGTCGAACTGCCAGCGGTAGTGGAAATGCCGATTGAAGAGACGCCGCCCGCGATCAAGGGCTCCTCTGCCAGCGCGCGGACCAAGACCGCCCGTTTCGCCACCGGCCTGGAAATCCAGATTCCCGAATACCTGGAAACCGGTGAAGTGGTGCGTATCAATACCGAATCCGGAAAATTCATGTCCCGCGCCTGACGCGGCAACAGGAGCTACCCAATGAGCCAAGCACCTCTGGTTATCGATCCGCCCGGCGCAGCCGACGCCTGCGTCATCTGGCTGCACGGCCTGGGCGCCGACCGTTTCGATTTCGTTCCGATCGTGGACGCGCTGAACCTGCCCGCCAGCCACGGCGTGCGCTTCATCTTTCCCCAGGCGCCCACCCGTCCGGTGACCATCAATGGCGGCATGCCGATGCCCAGCTGGTATGACATCATCGGCATGGCTCCGGCCCGGGCCATCAGCCACGAGCAATTGCAGGAATCGGCCGACACGGTGCGTGCCTTGGTCGACGAACAGGTGGCCAAGGGCATCATTCTCGATCGCATCATTCTTGCCGGATTCTCCCAGGGCGGTGCAGTGGTCCTGCATGCCGCACTGCAGTCGGGTTTGCCACTGGCCGGCGTCATGGCCCTATCGACCTACGGGCCGACGATCGAGGACCTGCTGGACCAGGCCGCAGTGAAGCTGGACATGTTCTTTGCCCACGGCCGCCAGGACGCCATGGTCCCTCAGGCCATGGGCCGCCTGGCCCACGACCAGGTACAACAGGCCGGACATCGACCGCAATGGCATGAG
>JAESUC010000211.1 GCA_016763285.1 Pseudomonas sp. | reverse complement strand
GACTACGACAAAGAGAAGCTGCAAGAGCGTCTGGCCAAGCTGGCTGGCGGTGTTGCCGTCATCAAGGTCGGCGCTGCTACCGAAGTCGAGATGAAAGAGAAGAAGCACCGCGTCGAAGACGCCCTGCACGCTACCCGTGCAGCGGTTGAAGAAGGCGTGGTACCTGGCGGCGGCGTGGCACTGGTCCGTGCCCTGCAGGCTATCGAAGGCATGGTCGGCGACAACGAAGATCAGACTGTTGGTGTCAACCTGCTGCGTCGCGCGGTAGAAGCACCTTTCCGTCAGATCGTGCTGAACGCCGGTGACGAAGCCTCCGTGGTTCTGAACAACGTCAAGGCAGGCGAGGGTAACTATGGTTACAACGCGTCAACTGGCGAATACGGTGACATGATCGAGATGGGTATTCTGGATCCGGCCAAGGTAACCCGCAGCGCGCTGCAGGCTGCTGCTTCCGTAGCCAGCCTGATGATCACCACCGAAGCCATGATTGCCGAGCTGCCGGAAGACGACAAGCCGGCTATGCCTGACATGGGCGGCATGGGTGGTATGGGCGGCATGGGCGGCATGATGTAAGCCGACCGCTTCCCGCTGTAGCGAAACCCGGTGCCGCAAGGTGCCGGGTTTTTTTTGTGCCGCATATTCCAGCAGGCGATTTCCAGCAGGGCGATCTGACTTTGCGCGGCCCTGAATGTTCCCCGTGATCCCTGGGTAATTTGTAAGTCTTTGCCTACAAAGGGTGTAAGCAAAAGCAGCCAGGCCCTGTCAGCAGCGGGTGGAATGTGCTTAGGAAAAATAGTAAGTTATTGAAAGTATGGGGTTTTATTTATTGCAGCAAGGGCCGGATGCTCTTTTTTTACACTTGCTTACATTCTGGCAAGCGGTACTATGTAGCCATGTGTGACGGATCACGCAGTCAGGCAGGATGCCAGACAGGGATCATCAGGGTGATGGAGTCAGGACGACTGGATAAGGATGTCACATAGGGAATGAAAGAGTGGGCGGGTTATCCCGCCCCTTTTTTTGCCTGCGATTTGACCCCGGGGTGCGCCCGGACATGAAAAAGCCGGCACTTGGCCGGCTCTTCGATGGTGCGGGGCGGTATCAGCGCTCCAGATACTGCAGCTTGTCCGGCACGCCATCCCACTCTTCGGCATCGGGCAGGGATTCTTTCTTTTCGGTGATGTTCGGCCAGACTTCAGCCAGCTCGGCGTTGAGCTCGGTGAACTCCTGCATGTCCTCGGGTACTTCATCTTCGGAAAAGATCGCGTTGGCCGGGCACTCGGGCTCGCACAGGGCGCAGTCGATACACTCGTCCGGGTGAATCACGAGAAAATTGGGACCCTCGTAGAAGCAGTCCACAGGGCAGACCTCAACGCAATCGGTGTATTTGCACTTGATGCAGTTGTCTACAACAACAAAGGTCATGGTGGGTTCTCCGGAATAAGTCGGTCTTGATTAATGGCGCGTAGTCTAGCAGTTTTTGCTTTCTGGTACAGAGCGGCGATGTCATTTGCCGAAGTTGGCAACATGTTCGCCGCGGCTTAATGCAAATAACTCTCGTTTCCTAAATTAGCGGTGCTCGGCTTTCCACGCATAAAGCAACTCGAGCGCCTGCCTGGGTGTCAGCTCATCCGGTTTCAGCTGTTGTAACTGTTCGACCAGGGGATGCGAAGAGACCGCAAAGAGATCATTCTGCTGTGGCGCCCTGACGGCAGCGTCGCCCTGTCTGGCCTGCTGGCTGAGGCTCTGTTGCTCAAGGGTGGCCAGATGCTCGCGCGCGCGCTCGATGACCGCGCGGGGCACGCCGGCCAGCTGTGCGACCTGCAGGCCATAGCTCTGGCTGGCTGGGCCTGGCAGGACGCTGTGCAGGAACACGATGCGTTCGTTGTGCTCGGTGGCATTGAGGTGGACGTTGGCCACGCCGGGATCGGTATCCACCAGGCCGGTCAGCTCGAAATAATGCGTGGCAAAAAGGGTAAAGGCGCGCACCCGCGCCAGGTATTCGGCAGCCGACCAGGCCAGTGACAAGCCGTCGAAGGTGCTGGTGCCGCGACCTACCTCATCCATCAGGACCAGGCTGGCCTCGGTCGCGTTATGCAGGATATTGGCGGTTTCACTCATTTCCACCATGAAGGTGGATCGGCCGCCGGCCAGATCATCGCTCGACCCGATGCGGGTGAAGATGCGGTCCACCATGGACATTTCGACAGCGCTTGCCGGGACGAAACTGCCGATGTGCGCCAGCAGGACGATCAGTGCGGTCTGGCGCATGTAGGTCGATTTACCACCCATGTTCGGCCCGGTGATGATCAGCATGCGGGTATCGGGATCCAGCCGCAGGTCGTTGGCGACAAAAGGACCATCCAGGACGTGCTCGACCACCGGATGCCGGCCCTGTTCTATGCACAGCTGACTGCGCTCGACAAAGGTCGGCCGTTGGTAGTCCAGGGTGCTGGCCCGTTCGCTCAGGGTCGCCAGCACATCAAGCTCCGCCAGGCCCGCAGCGCTGTCCTGGAGTTGGGCGAGGTCTTCGTTCAGCCGATCGAGCAGTTCTTCATACAGCTGCTTTTCACGGGCCAGGGCGCGGCTGCGTGCGGACAGGGCCTTGTCTTCAAAGGTCTTGAGCTCGGGGGTGATGAAACGCTCGGCGCCCTTGAGTGTCTGGCGACGAATGTAGTCGGCCGGGGCCTGCGCCGACTGCCCGCGGGAGAGTTCGATAAAGTAGCCGTGGACCCGGTTGTAGCCGACTTTCAGGGTCGACAGACCGGTGCGCTCGCGCTCGCGGTTTTCCAGGTCGATGAGAAACTGCCCGGCGTTCTCGCTGATGTTCTGCAGCTCATCCAGGTCGGCATCAAAGCCGGGCTTGATCACGCCGCCATCACGCAGTACAGCCGGTGGATTCTCGATCACCGCCCGTTGCAGCAGTTCGGCCAGTTCCGGATACACCCCTACCGCCTCGGCCAATTGCCGCAGGTGGGGGGTATCGAGTGGCTCGAGTGCCTGCTGCAGGGCGGGTAGCGCGGCCAGGGAATCCCGCAGGCGGGCCAGGTCGCGCGGGCGCGCCGAGCGCAGGGCAATGCGGGCGAGAATGCGCTCGATGTCGCCAATGCCCTTGAGTGCCGGCTGCAGCTCTTCGTGGTAATGCTGCTGTAACAGGGTGCTGATGCTGTCCTGTCGCGCCTGCAGTACCTGCGCATCACGCAGTGGACGATTCAGCCAGCGGGCGAGCAGGCGGCTGCCCATCGCCGTCGCGGTATGGTCCAGCACCTCCAGCAGGGTATTTTCCCGGCCGCCGGAGAGGTTGCAGTCGATCTCCAGGTTGCGCCGGCTGGCGCTGTCGATGATCACGCTGTCTTCAAAGCGTTCCAGCAGGATGCTGCGGATATGCGGCAGGGCCGTCCGCTGGGTCTCCTTGGCATAGCCCATCAACGCACCCGCCGCGCCCAGCCCGAGGCCAAGGTCATTGCAGCCGAAGCCGACCAGATCCTTGGTGCCGAATTGCTGGGTGAGCGACTTGAAGGCGCTGTCGCGGTCGAATTCCCACGGCGCGCGCCGCCGTACGGCCCGGCGGCGTTCTATCGGCGTATTGCTTTCCCAGTCATCCGGGATCAGCAGCTCAGCCGGAGCGAGTCGCTCCAGTTCGCCGAGCAGGGTCTCCCAGCCCTGCAGCTCCATGACGCAGAACCGCCCGCTGTTGATATCCAGGGTCGCCAGACCAAAGCCCCGTTCACTTCCGACCAGGGCTGCGAGCAGGTTGTCGCGTCGCTCGTCGAGCAGGGCTTCGTCACTGACCGTGCCCGGCGTCAGGATGCGAACTACCTGCCGTTCTACCGGTCCCTTGCTGGTGGCTGGATCACCTATCTGTTCACAGATCACCACCGACTCGCCGAGTTTGACCAGGCGAGCCAGGTAGCCCTCTGCGGCATGGTAGGGGATGCCGGCCATCGGGATCGGCTGGCCACCGGACTGGCCGCGGGCCGTCAGGGTGATGTCCAGCAGGCGCGCGGCCTTCTTTGCGTCATCAAAAAACAGCTCGTAGAAATCGCCCATGCGATAAAACAGCAACTCGTGCGGATGGTGCTGTTTGATCCCGAAATATTGTTGCATCATCGGTGTATGGCTGACGGACTTCTCGGCGCGGCTCATGCAGATCCCTGATATGTGAAAGATTGGCCGCGCTTAGTCTACGCAATGCACCGGCAGCTTTTAAGCGCAATTTGAAGAGGCAAGCGATATGTCCCAGTACGACCCCCTGATCGATTCCGCCGCCGCTCGCCTGGGCAATATTCTGCGGCGCCAGGGCTATCAGGTGACGGCGGCAGAATCCTGCACTGCCGGTGGCATCTGCGAAGCCATCACCCGGGTCGGCGGCAGTTCGGCCTGGTTCCATACCGGTTTCGTGACCTACGCCAACCAGAGCAAGAGCCGCTGGCTGGGTGTCGCTGAAGCCGACCTGAACAACCACGGTGCAGTCAGCGAACCGGTCGTACGCGCCATGGCCAGTGGCGCACTGACCGCCGCCGAAGCCGATATCGCAGTTGCTGTCAGTGGTATTGCCGGCCCCGATGGCGGCACGCCCGAGAAACCGGTGGGCACGGTCTGGTTTGCCTGGGCGATGCGTGACGGGACCGTTACCACGGGTTGCCGGCGCTTGCAGGGCAACCGGCGGGAAGTCCGTGCACAAACGGTGCTGCACGCGCTGGAGGGCCTGATCAAGGCCGCGGAACGATTGGCTGTGAGCCAATCCTCAACCTGATGATACAAGGGGTAGGCGGCGGCAAACTTCTGTGAAATAATACTGACCATATATACAGTAGTTTTTCGTTTACCGGGCACTTGCGTACCCGCCACTCCAAGAGGATGCACAATGGACGACAACAAGAAAAAGGCGCTTTCGGCTGCCTTGAGTCAGATTGAACGTCAGTTTGGTAAGGGTGCGGTGATGCGCATGGGCGATCACGAACGCATGGCCATCCCGTCGATCTCCACCGGCTCCCTGGGCCTGGATATTGCCCTGGGTCTGGGCGGCCTGCCCAAGGGCCGGGTGGTTGAAATCTACGGCCCTGAGTCATCCGGTAAAACCACCCTGACCCTTTCGGTCATTGCCCAGGCCCAGAAGCAGGGCGCTACCTGCGCCTTTGTGGATGCCGAACACGCCCTGGATCCAGAGTACGCCGGCAAGCTGGGCGTCAACGTCGACGATCTGCTGGTCTCCCAGCCCGACACCGGCGAGCAGGCACTGGAGATCACCGACATGCTGGTGCGCTCCAATGCCGTTGATGTGATCGTCATCGACTCGGTAGCGGCCCTGGTACCCAAGGCAGAAATCGAAGGCGAGATGGGTGACCACCACGTCGGTGTGCAGGCGCGTCTGATGTCGCAGGCCCTGCGCAAGATCACCGGTAACATCAAGAACGCCAACTGTCTGGTGATTTTCATCAACCAGATCCGTATGAAGATCGGTGTGATGTTTGGCAACCCGGAAACCACCACCGGCGGTAACGCGCTCAAGTTCTACTCGTCTGTTCGTCTGGATATCCGCCGCACCGGCGCGGTGAAGGAAGGCGATGAGGTGGTCGGCAGCGAAACCCGCGTGAAAGTCGTGAAGAACAAGGTGGCGCCGCCGTTCCGTCAGGCCGAATTCCAGATCCTGTACGGTTCGGGCATCTATCACAACGCCGAGATCATCGATCTGGGTGTGCAGATCGGTCTGGTCGAGAAGTCGGGCGCCTGGTACGCCTACAAGGGCAACAAGATTGGCCAGGGCAAGGCTAACGCAGCCAAGTACATGGCTGAGAACCCGGCGGTGGCAGATGAAATCGAGAAAGCCATTCGTGACCAGTTGCTGCCCAAGCCGAGCAATGCCAAGGCGGCAGCAGTCGAAGCCAGCGCTGACGCCGACCTGTAAATCGGCGCTGCGTCATGTTTGGTCGTCAGCAGCAGCTTGAAACACCCCAGGCCATCCGGCGCACTGCGCTGGATCTGCTGGCGCGGCGTGAGCACAGTAGGCTGGAGATGCTGCGCAAGCTCAAGCTGCGCGGTGCCTCAGCTGATCAGTGTGAAGCGGTGATCGAGCAGCTGCAGGAAGATGGCCTGCTCAGCGATGAACGTTTCTGCGAGGCTTATGTGCATGCCCGGGTGCAGCGCGGTTACGGCCCGCAGCGGCTGGGCGAGGAGCTGCGTGAAAGGGGCGTGGATGACTCGCTGATCAACGCAGTGCTCGGTCTTGACTGGGAGTGGGAGGCACGGGCCGCAGCGGCCTTTGCCAAGCGCTTTCCTGAGGGCATCGCAGCGGACCCCAGGCAGCGGGCCAAGCAGCTTGGCTTCATGCGTTATCGGGGGTTTGCAGATTTTCGGCTTGATTGACGAAGTCGATCAACGCGCGCAGACGCCCCTGGTGGCGACCATTGAAGCTGAACTGCAGGCGATGCATGCCTTCCAGTTCGGGTTCATCGTCTGAAGCACGCCCGGTGGGGGAGATCTGTTCGAAGCGTCCCTCAGTACAGATATCGCTGAATTGCCGGTTGATGGTTTCCAGGGCTGGCGCAGCCAGCGGTTGGTGCAGGCGCAGCACGTAGCGCCCGTCCATCCAGCGCGATGAATGATAATTGCTGTAGAAATTCAGAATCTCGCCCATGGCCTGATCCGGTGAACGAGCCAGGGTCATCAGATTGAAATCCGCTTCGAGAATATAACCCTCCTCGCACAGCTGTGACTTGAAGAAAGCCAGCAAGCCATCCCAGAACCCGCCGCCAGGCACATCGAGCAGGATGACCGGTACCACAGGACTCTTGCCCGTCTGTATCAGGGTCAGCACCTCCAGGGTCTCGTCCAGGGTGCCGAAGCCTCCCGGGCATAGAATCAGGGCATCGGCTTCCTTGACGAAGAAGAGTTTGCGCAGGAAGAAAAACCGGAAGCGCAGATCATGGTCGGTGTTGAAGACCACCTCGTTGGAACGCTGCTCGAACGGCAGGGTGATGTTGAAGCCCAGGCTGTTGTCCAGCCCCGCGCCCTCATGGGCGGCTCCCATGATCCCATGACCTGCGCCGGTAATAGTCATGTAATCATGGCGCGCCAGGGTTCTGCCCATGTCCCTGGCCAGCGCATAGAGCTTGTGATCGACATGGGTGCGCGCCGAGCCGAACACGGTGACCTTGCGGCGTCGCTTGAACATCTCCAGGCGGGCAAAGGACTGCTCGAGCTCACCGATGGTCTGCAGCATGATCTTGGCGTCCCAGCGATCGCGGTCCGCCTGGGCCATGCGCACGATATTGAGTACCATCTCGCGGTAGAGACCAGCATTGCTGCTGTTGCCCGCACAGGCGGCAATCAGCTCGTCGATCTTCTGTTGCAGGCCCGAGCTGCTGGTCTGTACGTGACGTGTCAGATAGTCGGCCGGGTCCTTGTCATCGCTCATCGTCTGATCCACTGCTGATAGGGCTGCTCAGAAAGCAATCTGCTCATCCAGCTCGGGTATGCTGGCAAGCCAGCCAAGCCGGGACTTGATGACCTGGGCCAGCGTCTGGCTCTTTTCCAGTTCACCATGCACCAGATATATTTCAGGGCTGCGTTTGAACTGCCCGAGCCATTCAATCAACTGGGACTGACCGGCGTGGGCGGAAAAGCCGCCGAGGGTGTGCAGGTGCGCCCTGACCGCCAGGCTCTGATGGATGATGCGCACCTGCTTTTCGCCATCTACCAGCCGCCGACCCAGAGTACCCTTGGCCTGGAAGCCGGGCATGATCACATGGCAGTCGTCACGCCAGATATTGTGCTTGAAGTGATGCACAATACGCCCACCGTTGCACATCCCTGAACCGGCGATGATGATGGCGCCGCCCGAGACTCGATTGATGGCCATCGATTCCTCGGTGGTCGGAGTGCACTTGAGAATGGGCAGCCAGTGTTTCAGGTCGCCTGCGCCCTGGCTCTCGATCGTCGCTTGCTCCTCGGATTTGAAGTCCTTGCGGAAACGATCATAGATCTCGGTGGCAGCAATCGCCATGGGGCTGTCGAGAAAGACCGCCTGCTGTTTCAGGGTGCCGGCCTGATAGAACTTGCCCAGGTAGTACAGCAGATCCTGGGTGCGCCCCACCGCGAAGGACGGAATCAGTACGTTGCCGCCTGCGGCCCAGGCCGCGTCGAGGATCTGCTGGAATTCCTCCAGGGTGTCATCCAGGTTGCGGTGGTCACGGTCACCGTAGGTCGATTCCATGAGCAGCAGGTCGGCCTCTTCGATCGTCGCCGGCAGCTTCAGCAGTGGCGATTGGCTGTTGCCCAGATCGCCGGAAAAAACCAGTTTGCGGGTCAGGTTGTGGGCTTCGTGGATGGTGATTTCGACAATGGCAGAGCCAAGAATATGCCCGGCTTCGTGGAAGGTCACGCTGATCCCGTTGGCAATCACCGCCTCCTTGTCATAGGCGTGGACTTGGCAGAGGGCTAATGCCGCGTCCGTGTCTGCCTGCGTATAGAGCGGCTCGATCAGGGGTTTGCCGGCTCGCTTGCGCCACTTGTTTTCCCACTCGGTATCCCGTTGCTGCAGGGCTGCGGCATCGCTGAGCATCAGCTTGAGCAATTCCGCACAGCCGTCGGTCATGTAGATGGGGCCTGCGTAACCCTCGGCCACCAGCTTGGGCAACAGGCCCGAATGGTCCAGGTGGGCGTGGGAAATGACCACGGCGTCCAGGGTGGCGGGCATGAAGTCGAACCGGTTGCGGTTATGCGCTTCATCCCGGCGATAGCCCTGGGTCATGCCGCACTCCAGCAGCACTCGACAGCCATTGGCCTCAAGCAGATAGCAGGATCCGGTAACCTGTTGGACGGCACCTTTGAAGGTAAGTAGAGCCATGATCGGATTCTCCCCTGAAAACCCCATTATGCCGCCGGGTGAGCCAGATATCCTTGATCTGCGACAGCTTAGAAGGCCTGGCAATGCTCAGCGACGAAGCTGTGGGTCAGGACCGGTTGCTTGGTCCCGGTCAGCACAAAGTGATAGGTAAGGCTGGCGCCCATGTCCATCAGCAGGCGGAACTGCTGGTTGGCGCAAACGCTGGATTGCAGCTGACTGCGGACGATCAGCGGTTCGGACTGCAGCTGCCCGGCATAGTCGGGATCGACCGACAGGAAATTGATCAGCTGGCTGTCCTCGGCGCTGAAGCCCTCGTCCGTGATGTCTTCATTGAGTGGCCGCGGCGTACCGACACTGCTTTTCTGTGCGACCTCCTCCAGGGTTTCCTGTAGCTGCAGTTCGCGCAGTGATTGGGCCTGTGCTGGCAGAGCAAGGAGGGAGGCGAGCAGCAGGGCGGTCGAAAGGGTCAGGCAGCGCATTGGGTTTCTCCGTTATGAGTGGTATCAGGAACAGGAGGTTGGACCCGTCGGGCGACAATCGGTTCGTGACCTGCTCCATCATCCCTGTTCCGATTGTGTCAGAATGCCGGCCCAGCTACCAAACCTCCATCCGGAATTGCCATGACGAAACAGGATTGTCGCGAGCATGCCGTTCATCGGCTGCGCGCCCAGATGCGTGCGAAGTCGACCCGACCCTTCCTGGCTCGCGGGTCATTGATGAAACGCTGCGACGCCTGCCTGCTCGCTCCCCAGTCGTGTCTGTGTGACTGGCAGCCAACCCTGGGTACCGATCTGGGTATCTGCCTGATCATGCATCCACTCGAGCCGCTCAAGCCAACCAATACCGGCCGGCTGATCGCCGATTGCCTGCCCGAGACCTTCGCTTTTGTCTGGTCGCGTACGGAGACCGACCCCGCGCTCACGCAGTTGCTCGCCGACCCGCAATGGCAGCCCTACATCGTCTTTCCGGGAGAATATGCCCAGCCTGGCCAGCAGGTGGTCAATGAGCTGCCGCCGCGGGACGGGGCCGCCCGGCGACCGCTATTGATCATTCTGGATGCCACCTGGACCCAGGCGCGCAAGATGTTTCGCAAGAGTCCCTGCCTGGCCGGTCTGCCGATTCTGAGTCTGCACACCGAGCAGCTTTCGCGCTATCGACTGCGTCGGTCCTGCCGGGAGGAGCACCTGTGCACCGTGGAGGTCGCTGCTGCCTGCCTGGCCCTGGCCGGCGACGAGGCCGATGCGCTGCTGCTCGGGGACTATTTCGACCTTTTCACCGAAGCCTACCTGGCCTCACGGGCCAACCGGCCGGTGGCGTCGGACACGCCGGCCCACCGGCGCCTGGCAATGCATCTGGGCAAATAGGGAGCTCAGTGGTGCCCCGCCGGCTCCTGCTGCACCGGCACCAGGGCACGTCGGCGTTCCAGATACAGCGGCACCAGCTGGGCAATCAGCATGCCGGCCAGCATCATGCAGCAGCCAATAAAGCCGCGCACGCTGAGGGTTTCACCGAGGATCAGCCAGCCGGCCAACGCGGCAAACACGGCTTCCAGGCTGAGGATGACGGCGGCGTGGGATGCAATCGCATCACGCTGGGCGACCACCTGAAGCGTAAATCCTATGCCGACCGCCAGCAGCCCCCCATACAGGATCGCAGGTCCGGCCAGCACGATGGACGGCCAGGCAATGGGCTCGAAGATCAGCGCCAGCATCAGACTGATCGCGGCGCACACAACAAACTGCAGAAAAGCGACCCGCACCGGATCGAAGCGGCTGGCCAGAGAGCTCACGAGTAATACGTGGATGGCCCAGCAGGCCGCACCGGTAAGCTGCAGCCAGTCGCCACGGGCGATGCTGTAATCGGCGTTGACACTGAGCAGGAGCATCCCGGCCAGGGCCAGCGCGGCGCCGGCCCAGGTGCCCAGGCCCGTACGCATGCCGATGAACAGGCCGAACACCGGAACCAGGATCACATACAGGCCGGTGATGAAGCCCGAATTGGTCACCGTGGTAAACATCAGGCCGATCTGCTGCAGGTTGATACCCAGGGTCAACACCAGACCCAGTACCAGGCTGCCGAGCACCATAGGCCAGCTGAAGCGGTGCCCGACCGCGCCGGTCCGCGCCCTGGCGAGCAGTACCAGGGGCAGGATGGCCATGGCGCCGAGCAGAAATCGCAGGCCCGTGTACAGGAACGGACCGATATGCTCCATGCCCTTGGTCTGGGCGACAAAGGTCGAGCCCCAGATCAGGGCGGTAATCAGCATCAGAACGTCTGCCCTGTAGGCGCTGGATTTCATGCATGGCTCCGTGAGCGAGAAAGGTCGCGGAGTATGCCTACAGCTTTTGTCCAAAAACAGATACAGTTGCGCAAGAGAAAGCGACGCGAGCCACTAGCCCGGTCAATTGACTGTATGCCGGGCCGCTGGCAGGCTGCGCGCTGCAAATGCCAACAAAAATAACATCACAATCGAGAAATCCAGGTATGGCTCCCACCTACGAAATCCTGATCGCAGACGATCACCCGCTGTTTCGCAGCGCTTTGCGCCAGGCCCTTGTCAGCGCGGCAGAGGCGCAGGTACAGCTAACCGAAGTGGGCAGTATCAGCGAACTGCAGGTCTGCCTGGATGAGCGTGCAGACTGGGACCTGGTCCTGCTTGATCTGAACATGCCTGGTGCCTATGGCTTTTCCGGGCTGGTATTGCTGCGCGGGCAGTATCCGCACCTGCCGGTAGTGGTCATTTCGGCCCAGGAAGAATCCTCCGTGGTCAACCGGGCGCGGGATTTCGGTGCCAGCGGTTTCATTCCCAAGTCTTCCTCGCTGGAAGCGATACAACAGGCAGTCCGCACGGTGCTCGAAGGCGGTACCAGCTGGCCGGTCTCCACCGGGGGTGGCGGTCCGCTTTCGGCTGAGGAAAAGACCGTCAGTGCGCAGCTGGCCAGCCTGACACCCCAGCAGTTCCGTGTGCTGACCATGGTCTGCGACGGGCTTCTCAACAAGCAGATCGCCTATGAGCTGAGCGTCTCCGAGGCGACGGTCAAGGCCCACGTCACGGCCATCTTCCGCAAGCTTGGCGTGCGCACCCGTACCCAGGCCGCTCTGGTTCTGCAACAGATGGAACTGACCCATGCGGGCCTTGGGGTATGACCAATCCGTACAAGGGCGCCACCGGACTGAGACGTATCTGGAATGCCTGCGGCTACTCCATCGAGGGTCTGATAACCGCCTATCGCGGTGAGGCCGCCTTCCGCCAACTGGTATGGATGGCGGTTGTTCTCATCCCGGTCGCGATCATTCTGCCGGTCACGCCGCTTTCCCGGGCCTTGCTGATCGGCAGCGTGCTGCTGTCGCTGATCATCGAACTGCTCAATTCGGCCATCGAGGCAGCCATCGACCGCATCTCGATGGAGACCCATCCCTTGTCGAAAGCCTCCAAGGACATGAGCAGTGCTGCACAGATGCTCGGGCTGGTCCTGCTTGCCACGGTCTGGGGGCTGGTACTGCTGGACAACTTCTAGGGCGTGGCCGACCGCGATCTTGAACGGAACCGCTGTTAGACCTATGTAGCAGGCGGATCCGCTGGGCAAATCCCGGGCGGCCTGAGAGACTGACATTCCTCCCCAAGGGCTCTGACACGTGATGCTTTCCGGTGTACTGGTCGCTTCGATCTTTCTGCTTTACATGGCGTTGCTGTTTGCTATCGCATTCTGGGGCGATCGACAGACCAGCGAGTTCAATCCGCGGCTGCGCGTCTGGGTCTACAGCCTGTCGCTGGCTGTCTGGTGCACCAGCTGGACCTTCTTCGGTGCGGTTGGCATGGCCGCCGATCAGTTGTGGAACTTCCTGCCGATCTATATCGGACCGGTAATCCTGTTCCTGTTCGGCTGGCGGCTGTATGCGCGGATGATTGCGATCAGCAAGCAGGAGAACATCACCTCGATTGCCGACTTCATTGCCTCCCGCTATGGCAAGTCGCGGAGTCTGGCGGTGGTCGTCAGCCTGATCTGCCTGGTCAGCGTGTTGCCGTACATTGCCCTCCAGCTCAAGGGCATCGTGCTCGGCTACAACCTGCTCAGTGGCGCCTCGCTGACCCAGAGCTCCTCGCTGGGCAGTACCAGCGGTGCGGAAGACACGGCGCTGATCATCACGCTGGTCCTGGCGCTCTTTACCGTACTGTTCGGAACGCGCAGCCTGGATGCCACGGAGCACCACCGGGGCATGATGCTGGCGATCGCGTTCGAGTCGCTGGTCAAGCTGCTGGCCTTTCTGGCAGTGGGCATCTTCGTTACCTTCAGCCTGTTCGGGGGTGTCGGCGAACTCCTCGAGCGCGCGCGTACCAGTCCCGAGCTTGTCGCCTACCTGCAGCGCGATACGCTGTTTACCAACCTGCTGTTCCAGTCGTTCATTGCCATCCTGGCCTTTCTCTGTTTGCCGCGCCAGTTTCAGGTGGCGGTGGTGGAAAACATCGAGCCCGGCGATCTGCGCATGGCGCGCTGGGTGTTTCCGGCGTATCTGGTGCTGGCGGGGCTGTTCGTGATTCCGATCAGTCTGGCCGGCCAGCTGACGCTGGGCTCCTCGGTGTCGCCCGACTCCTACGTGATCAGCGTGCCCTTGCTGCAGGGCAGCCCGGGGCTCGCGTTGCTGGCCTTCATCGGTGGCGCCTCGGCGGCCACGGGCATGGTGATCGTGGCCGCCAGCGCACTGAGTACCATGGTGTCCAACGATGTGGTCTTGCCCCTGCTATTGCGCAACCGCAACAGACCCGAGCGAACCTACGAGGAGTTCCGCGGCCTGCTGTTGAACGTGCGACGCACCAGTATTCTGGTCATACTGCTGTTGGCCTATGTGGTCTACCGAATGATCGGGTCGGCCGGCACGCTGGCCAGCATCGGCCAGATCGCCTTTGCCGCCATTGCCCAGCTGGCGCCGGCGATGTTTGGCGCCCTGTTCTGGAAACAGGCAAATCGCGCGGGTGTGTTTGCCGGTCTGGCGGTGGGCGGCGTGCTCTGGCTCTACACTCTGGTACTGCCCCTGCTTGGCTGGCATCCGCAGGGCTGGACCTCCCTGAGCGTGCTCTATGGCGGCGCGACGGGCCTGCCGATCGATCATCTGACGCTGGCCAGCCTGGTCGCCCTGGCTGGCAACTGTGTGGCGTTTTTTCTGGTTTCCCTGTTCAGCAAGACCCGGGTGGTCGAGCACTGGCAGGCCAGCCGGTTCGTCAGCCCGGATGCGCCCGCATGGCAGGAAGGCCCCAGCCGGGCGCTGCTCAGGGTGACGGTGGACGACCTGCTGATGCTGGCTGGTCGCTTTGTCGGCCACGAACGCGCTGAGCGCAGCTTCGAGCGCTTTGCGCTCACCCAGGGTGGGCCCGTCGCCGGCTCGCAGATTGCCGGCAGCGCCTGGATCGCCCACAGCGAGCGACTGTTGGCCGGGGTGCTGGGTGCATCCTCGGCTCGGGCGGTGGTCAAGACCGCGATTGAGGGGCGCGACATGCAGTTTGACGATGTGGTGCGCATCGTCGACGAGGCCACGGAAGTATTGCAGTTCAACCGCGGCTTGCTGCAAGGCGCGATCGAAAACATCAGCCAGGGCATCAGCGTGGTGGATCGCGAGCTGCAGCTGGTCGCCTGGAACCGTCGTTACCTGGAGATGTTCGAGTATCCGGAAGGGCTGATCGCGATCGGTCGACCCATTGCCGACCTGATTCTGTATAACGCCAGCCGGGGACTGTGCGGCCCCGGTGACCCCCGCGAGCATGTGACCAAGCGCATCAACTGGATGCGCAAGGGCAACGCCCACCGGTCCGAAAGGCAACTCCCCAGTGGCCAGGTGATCGAGATCATCGGCAATCCGATGCCGGGCGGCGGTTTTGTCATGAGCTTCACCGACATCACCGAATTCCGTCGTGCCGAGCAGGCCCTGAAGGAGTACAACGAGCGCCTGGAGCAACGGGTGGTCGAACGCACCAGTGAACTCTCCCAGCTGAACCAGGCCCTGACCCTGGCCAAGGCCCAGACCGAACGTGCCAGCCAGTCACAGAGCCGTTTCCTCACCGCGGTCAGTCATGACCTGATGCAGCCGATGAACGCTGCCCGGCTGTTCTCGGCATCGCTGTCCCATCAGCAGAACCTGCCCCCCGAGGCCCAGGAGCTGGTGCATCATCTGGATACCTCCCTGCGTTCGGCCGAGGACCTGATCTCCGACCTGCTGGACATCTCGCGGCTCGAGGCAGGCCGCATAGCGCCGGAATGGAACGACTTTGCCCTCAACGAACTGTTCGAGCCCCTGCGCATCGAGTTCGGGGCCCTGGCGGTCGAACGGGGCGTCGACCTGCGGGTGCACAGCAGCAGTCTGCGTGTGCGCAGCGATATCCGTCTGTTGCGTCGGGTGCTGCAGAACTTCCTCACCAACGCCTTTCGCTATGCCGGGCGCGCCCGGGTGGTCGTCGGCGCCCGCCGACGCGGGAGCGAGGTCTGCCTCCAGGTGTGGGATCAGGGGCCAGGTATCCCCGATGACAAGCTCACCGTGATATTCGAAGAATTCCAGCGGCTCGACAGTCACCGAACCCAGGCCGAGAAAGGGCTGGGCCTGGGGTTGGCCATTGCCGACGGCATCTGCCGGGTCATGGGGCATGAGCTGGCGGTGCGTTCCTGGCCCGGACACGGCAGCGTGTTCAGTGTCACGCTGCCGTTGGCCAGCATGGGCGTCCCGCGACCTGCTCCGGCGGCGGTACAGGCCGCTCCACCCGTCTCCGGTGCGCAGATACTCTGTGTGGACAACGAGGAAAATATTCTTACCGGTATGCACAGCCTGCTCAGCCGCTGGCAATGCGAGGTGGCCACCGCCCGGGATCGCAACGAGGTTGCGCGGTTGCTGGAATCGGGTTTCCGCCCCCAGCTGATTCTCGTCGATTATCACCTGGACGCCGGGGATACCGGCACTGCTCTGGCGCAATGGGTACGGGAGACGCTTGGCGAGGAATTGCCCGGCGTCGTCATCAGTGCCGACGGGCGCAGCGAGCTGGTGGCACGCATCCAAGCCTGCGGTCTGGATTTCCTGCCCAAGCCGGTCAAACCTGCCGCCCTGCGCGCCCTGATCAGTCGCTACGTGACGCTGCAGTAGGCGCTGTTCACGCGCAACTGTATCTTGCCTGCGGCGACCACCCGGGATAGCGTTTGCCGCCTCGTCAATCAGGGGTAATCGTGTATGTCACCGCGTTGCAGGTCTGCCTTGCTGGGCGCCCGGGACACCATTCCGATGCTGGTAGGTGCCTTGCCGTTCGGCATCATCTTCGGCACGCTGGCGGTGTCCTCCGGGTTGTCGGCGAGCGCGACACTGGCCATGTCTGCCCTGGTGTTTGCCGGCTCGGCGCAGTTCATCGCGGTCGGGCTGATCGCCTCGGGGGCCAGCCTGCTGGTGATCCTGCTGACCACGCTGATCGTCAATCTGCGCCACCTGCTTTACAGCGCCAGCCTGTTGCCCTATGTGCGCCACCTGCCGCAGCGCTGGCGGGTACCGCTGGCCTTCTGGCTGACGGATGAGAGCTACGCCGTGGCGCACCGGTACTATCTCGATCCCGGTGCCGCGCCGGAGCTCAAGCACTGGTACTTTCTCGGATCCTGTATTGCCATGTACAGCAACTGGTTTGCCTGCACTCTGGTGGGTGTGCTGCTGGGCAGCAGCCTGCCGGGCATGGCCGACTGGGGGCTGGATTTCGCCATGGTCGCGACCTTCATCGGCATCGTCGTGCCGCTGCTGCGTACCCGGCCCATGCTGGTGGCTGCGCTGGTAGCTGCAGTGGTGGCGCTGGTAGCCCACGATTTGCCCTACCAGTTGGGACTGATGCTCTCGTCGCTTGCGGGGGTCGTGGCTGGCATTCTTGCGCAGCGGTTGGCGGCCTGGCGAACCCCGGAGGTTATCAATGACGCCCCATGAAGTGGCGCTGATCGCCGGTATGGCGGTGATCACCTTTGCCATCCGCTACACCCTGTTTGCGGTCGGTCATCGCGTGCGTTTCAGCCCCTGGGTGGCTCAGGGGCTGCATTACGTCCCGGTCGCCGTGCTGACCGCCATTGTCGCGCCAGCCATGCTGCTGGGCGAGGGCGGAAAGCTGGATCTGGGCCTGGACAATGCCTATCTGGTCGGCGGTCTGGTGGCCATCATCCTGGCGGCCCGGTGGCGCAATCTGCTGGTGACCATCATCGGCGCCATGCTGTGCTTCTTTCTCTGGCGCTGGTGGCTGGCCTGATCACCAGAAAGTGGCGCGGCCACTGCGCACCGCAGTGATCATCAGTGCCAGTGCCGCGCAGGAGATCAGCGTGGTGAAGCCCAGAACCGTGGTGCCAAAGCCGATCAGATCACTGGTGAAACCCACGCCAAGCACCACCGACGCCATGGTCAGATAGGCCATCAGGTAGAACGCGGAGATGATGCCGCCGCGCTCGGCCGGAGGCGCTACCTGGCTGATCGAGGCGATAGCCACCACGCCCGTCGCGCCCGCGCCGGTGGCCGTGGCCAGGGTGGCCAGACCGAACAGTCCCGGAGAGCCCAGCAAAACCGAGCCGGCCATGATCACTAGACCGGTAATCAGGGTGATCGGACCGAAGATCAGCAGGCGATTGAGCGGCTGGCGCTGGCAGGCAAACTGGCTCAGGCCGGCCATCAACTGCCAGGCTGCCGCGAACAGGCCCGCAACGGCTCGGTCACTGATGCCGGTCAGGTTCATCGCCAGCGAAGGCCCCAGCGAGGCATACAGGCTGCCGGTGGACCAGGCCAGACAGATGGCCGCAGCGGCAAACACGAAGGCGCCAAGCAGCTCCCGTGGCACCTTGATGGTGGTCGGGCGCCAGGAACGCAGCCGAAAGTTCTGCTGGCGCTGACCCAGGTGGTCCGGCCAGGGCGCGGTCAGCAGGAGAATGATCGACCCCAGGGTCAGCGCAATAATGACCAGAAAGGGCCAGAACGCCGCCCCCTTGCCGAAGTACAGGGCGATCGAGCTCACCGTCGGGCCGGCAAAGGCGCCGAGGGTGAAGAACAGGGCCGAAAGCGTCGCCGCGCGCGTCCAGTTCTCGTTGGGTTCCAGCTCCACCAGGGCAGCCGAAGCTGCGCCGGTCACCAGGCCGGTACCGATGCCCGTCAACAGACGTGCCAGACCCAATCCATAGATGTCTTCAGCCAGCAAGAAGGCAGTGGCGCCACCCAGAATGAACAGCAAACCGGGCACCATCATCTGGCGTCTTCCCAGCTTGTCGGAGAGCGAGCCCAAAGTCAGCAGCGTGGCCACCACGCCCAGCACGTAGATGGAAAACACCGCCGTCAGAGCCGTGGAAGAGAACCCCCACTGATGCTTCCAGTAGGAATACAACGGGGTAGGCAGGTTGCTGGCAAAAATGGTGGTAAAGATCGCCAGCAGGGCGGCGCCCATTGCCAGGCCCCGGCGGTTCTCCGGGCCGGCTACGCGTGTGTCAGCAGTCATGCTTTCCATCCGTTGCAATCATCGGCCCATTATCGCAGAGAGCGGCCGGTGTTGCGCTGTTGCCTGGCATCAACAGCGGTTATCGGCTCAGCGTTCGTTCGCTATCCGCCCGGGTGCGTCATCCAGCGTTGCGGCCAGGGCGGCAAGCGAGAAGGCTTGGTCACTGTCCACGGCGCGGTTGAACAGATCCGCCAGACGGCCGAAATCCGCCTCTGGAGCAGGCCAGAGCTCGGTCTCTGCGATCAGGCTGGAGGATTTGTCCTCGGCGACACGGGCCAGCGCAAAACGGAAGGGGTGGTAGCCGGGCATGCCCAGACGCAGATCGGTGACTACCCACTGTCCCTCGATGAGGTCATAACGCAGCATGTCGCGGGTGAACCAGCGCAGTCGCGCATGTTGACGGGACCCCTCCAGGGCCGTGGCGGCCTGGCTGTACTGGCGCGGCAGCCTGACCAGCTCGGGGGGCTCGCCGTCAAGCCAGCTGGTCAGGCCCTCGTAATAGTCGTCGCCGTCCACCGCGACCACCCGCCAGAGCAGGGTGTTGAACGGCGTGGGGGAGCTGAAGCGCTGCTCGGTCTCGATGCCCGCCAGCGCCAGGGCTCGGTCCAGCCGGTATTCGGCCATCTGCTTGCCGGCCAGGGTGCTCAGCAGATACACACTGCTGACCACCAGGGCTGTGCGCTGCCAGCGCAGGCCGGCACTGCCCATGCCGGCGAACAGGCCGACAATCACCGCCAGCAGCAGCGGCAGGGTATACAGGGGATCGATGATAAAGATGCTGGAAATCGCCACGGGCGCGGAGGTCAGTGGCCAGAATAGCTGGGTACCATAGCTGGTCAGCGCATCGAGCAGCACATGGGTGAACAGGATCAGCCAGATGCACAGCCAGAGCCGTGTCGCCGAATAGTCCGGGTGGGGACGAAAACGTCGGCCAAGCCATGCCAGCAGCAGGCTCAGGCCGGCGAGCACAAAGAGCGAGTGGCTGAAGCCGCGGTGGTAGGTCATGTCGGCCACCGCATCGCCGAAATCGATAACCACGTCCATGTCGGGAAGGGTGCCAAGCACGGCGCCCAGAACCAGCGCCTTGCGGCCATGCCAGCGGCCCAGCATGGCGCCCCCGATAGAGGCGCCCAGCACGGCTTGAGTAAGCGAGTCCATTTATCGTCGATCCACTGAACAGAGAGCGACAGGATAAATCAGCCCGGCCGGATTTGTCCGGGCAAATCGATTCCGGGCATTACCTGCCCGGGCTCAGAGCGCGTGCTGCTTGTCTATCGCAATGGAGCGGTCCAGCAGCTCCAGCAGCTCCTTGCGGGTCTTGAGCTTGGTATTGCGATGGGCGGTCATGTTCAGCTTGGTCAGTTGCTCGGCCATGGCCATGGCCTGGCTTTCCAGCTCCTCGGCGGGTACCACCTTGTCGAGGAAGCCAGCGGTGACCGCGTCAGCCGGATCGAACATCTCGGCATTGATCACCGAGCGGTTGAATGCGCTGTTTGTCAGCCGCGCGCGGGCCAGCTCGATGCCCACATGGTGCATGGTCATGCCGATGGCCACTTCATTCAGACCGATCTTGAAGGGCCCTTCGACGCCGATGCGATAATCTGCCGAGAGCAGGATGAAGGCGCCCTTGGCTACCGCATGCCCGGTACAGGCCACGATGACCGGATACGGATGCGACAGCATGCGCCGCGCCAGGGTCGAGCCGGAGGCCACCAGATCACGGGCTGCATCCGGGCCGGAGGTCATGACCTTGAGGTCGTAGCCGCCGGAGAGAATGCCCGGCTGGCCACTGATCACCACCACGGCCTTGTCCTGCTCCGCCTGGTCCAGGGCCTGGTTGAAGGCCTCGACAACCGCAGGGGAGACCGCATTGACCTTGCCATTGCTCAGGGTCAGGCGCGCAATGCCATCGGAAAATTGATAGGAAACCAGCTCGCTCATGGAAGATTCCTTGTTTAACTGAAGGCGGCCGGGAATGGCCGGTTATACCCCGCAGTGTACCAAGATAAAGGTGACTGGACAGTTCCAGCGGAAACACCCGTAAGCTCGCGTCCCCACGGGAAAAAGGGTTTGCCAAACAGGAGCGCTTTCGGTACATTAGCGCGCCTTGGAAGCGGCCCAGCCGGTTCCAGGATTTGCGGAGAGGTGGCCGAGTGGCTGAAGGCGCACGCCTGGAAAGTGTGTATACGTTAATAGCGTATCGAGGGTTCGAATCCCTCTCTCTCCGCCAGATATGTACCTCAAGGCCCCGTTAATCGGGGCTTTGTTGTTTCTGTGGTTCGTTAATCCCCCATTTGATCCCCCACTAGGTTTTATTTTTTGGCTGAATGAGCTTTGGTGGGCGGGTGCCATGCTTTGGCGTCGGGTCAGCGCCAGGCTTTAAAGGTGGGTTTCCATCACATTTAAACGCTGATTGCATGGGGTGTTTCTCCAGCGGGCCAAAATGCGGATTTTGTGGAAACAGAAAAAGGGTTCCCCCCCGTCGTTCGGGTTGCCGTTGGCCTGAACTTTTCACCCGCCCCCGTCCTTGCATCTAACGCTGTCGCGCTCTGCCGTTTCGTAATTCAAAAAATCTACGGGTTAATGTGAAAAAAGTTTTGTAGGCGGCTGCCGTCGGCTATTGGCTAGATTTTTGACCCATCCCCCCAGCGTCCCGGTTAACGTTTTTTATAATCGGGAAATAATCTGCGCGTGAGATTGGGTCCGGTCTCCGCTTTGCCGTCGGTAGGGTATTGGATAGGCCCCCGCGCCGGTTGTTATGTTGTTACGCAGCAGGTCGGGTGCAGACGCTGTTACACGGTGACAACGAAATAACAACCAACTGCTGGCGCTGGCTGGTATGTAGTGCAGCGTCGGGCCTCGAATTACCCGCAGGCCAGGGGGTGGCAGGGAGGACCCAATGGGTGGGGGTGCCGGTGGCCTTTGCCGGTTAGGTCGCGGGAGACATGCCCAGCGCTGGACGCATTTCTAATAACCGCCATTGGTGGGAATCTCGTAACGGTGAAGTAACGTTATCTAACGTGAGGGTAACGGCGGTGTAACGCTGTGTGCATTGCATGGGGTTATTTCACGAACGGGGCAGGGGTCCTTTTTAGGACTCCGATAATGTTAACTTTTGACAGCCTCTCATGGGGTTTTGCCTTGGGGTGATCTTGGGGTGGCCTTGCCGTAATCTCACCGCTCTCATGGGGTTGGTGCTTTGCCCTTGGGTCCAGTCGATAGACCGCCATGTAATCGACAGCGGCCAGATAGGTACAAGTCACGGCGTTTGCACGGCGTGCCGGCTCTGGTCTTGGCTCCACACGTCAGACCATCTAACTCTTCAGGGTAGGGCACAGACGCCGGGGGCGGGTGGCAGTAGTCGTGTTCAGCCCACTCCTGATAGCGTGCCTGATTGGCCAGATGGTATTGCCGCCATAGCTTGCGCAGAGCGTCCGGGCTGGTCATTGCGTCGCCTTCCGGTAAAGCGCCAGCAAGTCTAAGCCGGTCGGGCAATAGCGGCCTGCTGGCGGGTGGCACTCGTCGCAATGGCCTACTGCGTGGCTGTGGAAGGCGTCACGCGCTGCTATCCACTCTGGCGCTGTTCGTTTGCTGGCGCTGCTCTCCCGCGTGGGGGTGTTTCCGTTGTTAACTTCGGGCGGTTCGCACTGGGTTCGCACCTTTAATTCGCGGGCTATTACGTCTTCATTCATGGGGTTATTCTCGCAAGCGCGCTCAGTCGTGGGTTTGGTGCTTGCATAACCCTTTATCTCCCGCGCGTAGGGGGCTCGTACCTCGTCTCGTACCAGGCTAACCCCAAGCCATGCCGGGCTAGTCTCAATCAGTCGGGCGGCAAAGCGTGGTTGTGTGTGGTGCTGCTCCGCTAGGTCGTCCAGGTCGATCAATCCCCGCTCCAGTAGTGTGCTGGCGCTGGTACTCAACAAGACGGCCACACGGTCCAGCCAGGCGCGTTGCTGCTGGCGTAGGTGCTCGATGATTTGGGCTTTGCTTTCCCGTAGCTGGGTCAGCAGTTCGGGCGGCGGTTCCTTGCTGGCGCTCCAGCCTAAGCGGTCGCCGTTTAGCGCCAGCATGATGCCCGCCGTGCTTGCTTGCTCGATCAGGGCGGCGGTGTTCATAGTTCGCCACCATAAGCATGAGCGGTTGCGGATGGTTCAGGTTGCGGAAGCTGCGGATTTTGCGGAAAGCCCCGTGTTTGCTGGGTTTCGGTTTGCGGAGAATCTGCGGAAGATTGCGGAAAATCTGCGGATGACGGATAGGCAGCGTGTGCAGGTTGCGCGCTTTCCGCAACTCTCCGCAGCTCATCCGCAACGTGTGAGCCTTGGCGCTGCTGGCTTTCCGCAGTTTCCGCAGTTTCCGCAGCTTCTGCACGAGGGTTGATTCTAAATTGCTCGCCATTGCTGGTCAGTAGATGCTTATGCTCCACCAGCGCGGCCAATACTGCGTCACGTCTTTTGGCAGGTCGAATTACCGGCGGCCAGGACTTGCCCGCTTTTGTTTTGTCGAACGTCCGCCAGTTATCTACCCGCGTGGGGTTGAGCATCCAGCTCATGGCATAGGCTGCGTTTTTCAGTAGCGGGCTGGTGCTACCCACCTCGGTATAACGTAGCCACTCCGACAATGAATAGCGCGCCAGCAGGCAGGCCCGGTTTAAACAGTCGCCATTGATTTGCTCCAGCCCTTCAAAGCATCCCAGCACGGCAGCAAGGCGCAGCGCTTGTTCTGCTCCACGGTTGGCAAAGGGTTTGATCCCGGCATATTCCCCCAGCGGTCCAAGCGTTGATTCAATATCGTTTTTGAAGTCGGTCCAGCGGCGTATAGCAGTAGCATCTAGGGCGAGTACAGGCGGTGTTACTTCGTTGGTTTCCGGGTCGATATATTCAGGGCTGGCGGCTATCTCTTTGCAGCGTGCCCAATAGCGTTGCATCCGGGCATCGGAATAGGCGCTGCGGCTTAATGACTCCACAGTGATGAATCGCGTGCCCGCCAGGCTATCCGGTGCGGCAAACAGGAAGCGGGCTAAGAAGCCTTGGCCGGTCAGTAGTGGATTGCTCAAGGCTTCGGCCACGGCTACAGGCTGGGCCAGCAAGTGGATGCTTAGGCGGCGGTTATAAGCAACGCCAGAGCCCTCGGCATTGCCGCGTGATCGGGTGCGCTCGAAGTGTCCAGCGTCGAACGCTTTTGTCAGTCCTCCCAAGGTTGCCGCCACGGTGTCAGCTTTGAGTGATGATCCGCCTAGCATTTGCCCGCCTTCGTCCGTGTCCCAGCTTGCAGCGGGCTTGCCTCGGATAAAGTCGCCGGCCAACGGCTCGAATGTCGCGTCACTGTATTGCGTGCGCGGGTCCTCTGGCAGCGGGTTGGCTTCCATGTATTCCTCTCGTGCTTTGCCCTTGAGGTGCCGCGCCTGAATGCTTATTTCCTCGCACCTTTGGCGGTGCTGATTGCGTGCCTCTCGCTCTGCCTCGTCAATCGTCTTGAACGCCAGGCGGCGGGCGCTGGACTTGCCCTCACCAGACCCAAACAGCGACAGCATGAATAGCGCGCAGGGTGCGCCAGCAGGGTTGCCTCCGGGGTGCCATGCATTGGTGCGGGTTTGCGCCAGGTGGGCAGCAGCGCCAATAGCGCATTGCCCCGCGATGGCAAACGGCACTTGCTCAAACTCGGCAATGACTTGGACGGCTTCGCGCATCAGCGCCGGCAGTGCTTCCAGCGGGTAGGGCGTAGGTGGCGCGGTATCAGGCAACAGCGGCAGCGGTTCGGTATAGGTCGGCTCTGGTATCAGGTTCATTGCTTGCCCTCCTGCCATTGGCGCAGGTCGTTGAAGTCGGTCAGGGTCAGGGGTTCATCACCGCACCAGGGCGGCAGGATCAGGCCACAGCCCAGGGTCGCAGCAGTGGTGATTGCAGCGCGCTTGCCGGGGTTGCCCTCGGTCTGGCGGTCGTCGTCTCCGGCAATGATCAGCAGGGCGTCAGGGTGGGTGCGGGTCAGTTGTTGCCCGACTGATAACAGGTTGCCGGCATTCATCGCGCAGGCGACCGGGTGGCCGGTGCTCTCGTGCAGTGTCGCGCCCGTTGCCCAGCCTTCGCACAGGTACAGCGGTTGGCCTGCCTGTATGAGTCCCAGCGGGCTACAGCAGCCCTTCACGCGGCCACCAGACAGAAAACGCTTGCTGCCGTCGGGGGGTATGCGTTGCACGTTCAGCAATTCGCCTTTGTGGGTCAGTGGCACCAGCAGAGCATCACCCAATTGGCGCAGGGCGTGCGGTCGGCATCCCTTGGCGGTCAGGTAGGGGTGTTCGGGATCGGCGCGGCGGGCGTCACGCCACAGCTTGCGTGCGTACTCTGCGGCGGCCTGCTGGCGCTGGCGCTGGTCAGCCTCCCGTTGTTGTCGGGCCTGTTCCATTTGCTGGCGCAGGTGTTCGGCTTCTCGTAGGTCGGTAGGCTCCCGGCTGGTCCAGGTGTGACAGTCGCCAGCCTTCCAGCTACCAAAGGCACCAGATGCAATGACGCCAGCGTGCAGGACGTACCAGCCGTTATTGCTGCCCGGTCGGTCGCCGGGCACGGTGAAACGGTGAATCAGACCGTTGGCTACTAGGTGAATATCCATCGGCCCATAGGCCGCTTGCAGGGCATATAAAAACGCTCTCAGATAGTCCACAGCAGCACCTCCAGCGCCAGCAATAAAACCAGATCAGGCCCAGCCGGTTGCAGCGCCAGCAACAGGTGCCGACCGTTCACCAGGCAAGCCGGTAGCGTCACCGCTGTTTTGCAGTGTTGGTTATTGCTCATGGGTTACGCCTCCGACTGGCTTAGGAAGTACAGCGCTACGCCGTGATGCTTGCGGCCCTGCTGGTCGGTCTTGGTGATGCGTTGGGTTTTGATGTTGTGGCCGGCGTCGCGTAGTTCCTTGATGCGTGCGGCGGGCATCATCAGGTTCATTTCATCGCGGGCGGTAAAGGTATCTACCGGCTCCAGGTGCAGGCGCTCCAACAGGCGCGCACGTTGAGCACTGGCGCTGGTATTATTGGCGTTGTGTGTTTTGGGGCTGGCCTTCGGGTCGGCCTTTTTCTTGTTTGTCATTTAGGCGACCTCGCCCAACTGCTTGGCAATCCATGCCTCAACTTCCAGGCTATCCCATCCGACCGCACGCGGCCCAATACGGCGGGCCTGTGGAAAGGTGCCGTCCTTCATGAAGTTGTAAATGCTGGCGCGCTTGTAGCCGGTTTTCTCGATCACCTCCGGCAAACGCATGATGTAGCGGGTAGACATAACCAGAACTCCTTTGCGCTTATTGGCGCGTAGTGGCAGTGGTTATGATTTGAATGGAAGCGAGTAAGGTAAAAAACTAGGCTAACGGTACGGATACCTAGTTAAGCGCATCGGTTAATACAGTTACCGTTACGGGCTGGACGTTTTACGAGGTCTGCCGCCTTGGCGAGCATATTTTGGTGCAACAGATGCAATCCATTCTCTTATAGCGTCGGCGTCTTGAGGAAGTTGTTCAATGAAACCTTCGGCTGCCAGCTCCCGGTACACTGCGTCACACATTTTGCCTATCCGTATTTTTTTCGTGTGGTCCTCTTGCCACTTTTTGGCGGCAATGCTTTTGGCTTTCTCTATCAGTTCGGATTTGGCGGCGTTTAGTTTTGCGATTGGCGTGATAGTAGTGAGCTGGCGCTGAATCTTGGTATTTCGCATGGCTGTGCCAATGGTAATCCAGGATGTCATCTGAGCTCGCGCCAGCAGCACCATGGCTTTTCTTGTTTCTGGATGATTTTTATAAGTGGCATACATCAGCAAAAGT
Organism: Pseudomonas sp.; assembly: GCA_016763285.1. GTDB lineage: Bacteria > Pseudomonadota > Gammaproteobacteria > Pseudomonadales > Pseudomonadaceae > Halopseudomonas. The sequence continues at coordinate 3,637 of JAESUC010000211.1, read as the reverse complement.
GATGAATTGTTTAAACTGACAACCTCATCAAGCGTCTCTGGCTCTAAATAGCCTGCGAGAAGTCCAATCAGCTCTCGATTGATCGCCTCAAGAGATTCAAAGTGTGCCTGCCCCCCTTTCTTTGTTCTGAGTTTATAGATTTCCTCTACCGCTCGAACGTAGCGTTCGTGTGTCTTTTTGTAGGCTGGCATCTGCTCCCAGCCCTCCGGCAGTCCTTCAAGCGAATCAAGAAAAGACCGGTCCTTCTCTTCCAAGTCATCAAAACTAAACATCACACCTCCTCAGGCGACCTACAAAATCAACCAGCCAGGCGGGTAGGTGATCCGCTTTTCGCCCCGTCGGGCTAGGCTGGTCGAACTCGGTATATCAGGCTCTGGGAGCCTCATCTGTTCTCTGATGAAGTGCTTCAAGGAAAGCATGGCCGGGGCTCGTTGATTTGCGTGCTTCGGCCAATCGTATTTCTAAACGTTTGGTTGACTCATGGGCCTTTGCTCGTTTGTCGCTAGGCAAGCCCACCGGAACAATGCGGATGTCTGCCGACGGATAGGCAGGGAACATCATTTCCGCGAGTTCACAGGCAAGTGGCCGGGAAACAACCTCGGCAAAGCAGGTGCTGAAGTCTATGTCCTTCTCATGAATCACAACCATGAACCCTATTAGGCCATCATCAAAGCCCAGCTCAACCGCGCCCCCACTAGTGTTGTCGCTCATAGCACACCTCCCACCACCATAGCTTGAAGACGAATTTCTTGGCGAAGGCTGTGAACCCTTCCAGACACAGGATGCCCGATCTCCCGCAACGCCGGCAGAACCTCCCGGCTAATTATCTCGTCTAGCTCCTTGGCGTATGTGAGCAAAGCTCGCATAGCTTCTTTTTCGCGCTGCTTGTCAGTGGTGCTCAGTTGGCCGGTGTTATCATCGTTTCGTTGCATGGCGTTTACCTCGCATGGTCGCCGTGTAATAGCCGGGCCGCTGTTGACGCAGTGGCTCGGCACCTATCGGATGCCCGGTGTGGTCATCCTGATTTCTTTGAAAAATTCCCCTGAATCACTTTTTCCGTTGGTGCGGTAGTGATGTAGTGCGCCCAATCATCCATCAGCGCCCGGCGTTTCTCGAAAAGGTCCCCGCGCCGGTAAGCGGCTTCTACTGCATTGCCCAGGCTATGGGCTAGCGCCTGCTCGCAAACATCACGCGGGTGCGGTGTGCATTCGCCGGCCCAGTCGCGGAAGGTAGACCGGAAACCATGCATGGTCAGGTCGGTGCGCTTAATGTGTCGCAGTCCCATCAGCATAGCCATATTGGACAGGGGCTTGCCTGCTTTCATGCCGGGGAATAGGTGCGGGTTATCGTCGTACCGTGGCAATTGCTCCAATAGGGTCACAAGCGCATCAGCGAGCGGCACGCGGTGTTCCTTGCGCATCTTCATGCGTTCAGGCGGTACGGTCCACACGCGGGCTTCCAGGTCGATTTCCTCCCACGTTGCGCCCAGCACTTCACTGGTACGGCAGGCGGTGAGGATGGTCATTTGCATGGCCTTGAACGTCACCTTGTCCAGCTTGCGCAGTTCTTTCATGAAGGCGGGCAGCTCAGACCAGGGCAGGGCGGCGTGATGCTTCACGGCTTGCACCTTCTCGCGCTTGGGCAACAGCTTGTCCAGGTGCCCGCGCCAGCGTGCGGGGTTCTCGCCTTCGCGCAGGCGTCGGGCCTTGGCGGCATCCAGTACCAGTTCAATGCGATTGCGCACCCGGCTGGCTGTTTCTGGCTTGGTCGTCCAGATCGGTTGCAGCACCTTCAAAACGTCTTCGGTGGTTATATCGCCCGGTGACTGCTTGCCAATGAAGGGCGAAGCGTAGGTGTTTAACGTGTTCTCCCATTGCTGCGCGTGTTTGGCGTTCTTCCAGCCGGGGCGGTGGGCTGCAATGTAATCGGCGGCCACTTGGTCAAAGGTGATCCGCTTGGCGGCTTCTGCCATCTCGGCGGCCAGCTTGGCTTCGCGCTCGGCGTTTGCGGCTTCAATGGGGTCAATGCCCGCACTGATTTGCCGGCGTGCGTCCTCTGCATCGTGGCGGGCATTCTCCAGCGAGCGCCCAGGGTATTTGCCTAGCCCCATCTCCCGGCGCTTGCCGTTGATCTGGTAGCGAAACACCCACGACTTGCGGCCAGTCTTGCTAACAACCAGGCGCAGGCCGTTGCCGTCCTCGTAGGTGCCCGGTTCGGTCAGGTTCTCCACCTGCTTGGATTTGAGCCTTTTTGCAGTCCGGTCCGCCATTTCTGATCCCCCACTTTTCCGGCTGATCCCCCAACTGATCCCCCACTGGGATGGTGGAAGGCAACAGGGCGCTTTGATGCTTGTTGGACAGATACTAGGCTGTAAGTACCGTAAATACTAGCTTTTAGGATGTATTTGTATTTTCTTAATGGTTTTTTATGGAAGCCGATAGACTGGTATTTGTAGGACTCTCTCTCCGCCAGAATAAAACAACAGGGCCCCGTTTATCGGGGCCTTGTCGTTTCTGCGCTTTGGGCGGCTAGCCCGAATCTGAGCTAGGCTTACCTCGGGCTGACCCGACGGTGACCGCCAGATGAACGTGACAGGACGTCATTGCTCGTTACCCCTGCCTCCGCTTGTCCCTTTGCAACCCGCCTGGTCTTTAGCTTCCCCAACTGATCACAGCAGGAGTACAGATGTTGCATATCCATTCGAGTTTCGGCAAAACCGTGTTGATTTTAGGCCTGGTCGGGCTGTTGTTAAGCAGTCCCGCTGTTGCCGATACCATTGAGGGCACCCTCAATGGCGAGCCCCGCACCTGGCACGTGGTCAAACAGGGTGGTAGTTCCACTGCCAATTTTTCTGAGCTGGTGCCGGGCATGCAGACCGTTACGCTGCAGGGCCATGTGGATGATGAGTTTGCCACGCAGGGCACGGTTAGCATCGGCTTTACACTGATGAACGGAGAAATGGTCAGCCCGCCGGAGGCCTCGTATTTCCATACCGGCAAGTTCGTGCCCAACTACGGCAACCAGGACACGCCCCGGCAATGGGACTTGAGTGTGCGTGAGATTGACGGCAATACCATGCACTTTGCCGGGCAGTACGCGGGTACATTGAAGCTGCAGGGCAAGCCGACAGGCGATGAGCCTGAAACTATTGAGCTGGACGTGACGTTCGACGTGAATGCTGTCAGGACTGATATGTAGCCCACGTCGCCGGTCGCAGGTGGAGTCGGAACCGGCCTGAGTTCCGACTTCGCCGCCTGCTATGGTCTGGGTGTGAGCAAGCCTAGCCGAGGGTGTTTGCGGCCTGGGTCTCCAATTCGGTCTTCAACGCGGGCTCAAGCTTCAACTGCCGGGCGAGTTCATCCAGGTAGGCGCGCTCCATAAAGTTCTGGTCGTCGACCATGACCAGACTGGCGAGATACATCTCGGCGGCGATTTCCGGCGTTGCCGCGGAGCGCGCTATGTCGGAGGGATCCAGCGGTTTGGCCAGCTCCTGGTCGAACCAGCGTCTGAGTTCCGAGTCATCGGTGATGCGTTCAACCTCACCATCAATCAACTGGCGTTCGCGCTGATCGATATGGCCGTCGGCCTTGGCGGCACCGATTACCGCGCGCAAGATCGCCTGGCTGTGCTGTTCGAT
>JAESUC010000210.1 GCA_016763285.1 Pseudomonas sp. | reverse complement strand
CGCGCTGGTGATTCTGCGCCCATGGCATACGTCGAGCTGGTCGATCGCCCTGACCTGGCTGCTGCCAGCGAAGAGTGATAGCCAAGCGCTAGAAAAAACCGGACCTTGTGTCCGGTTTTTTTGTGCCTGGTGTTTGGGTGTTCGGAGTCTTGTGTATTCAGAGGTATCGCGAACGGCTGGCCTTGAGATCGGTGCTAGCTGCGGCACCGATAGCCCTTCCCATGACACGGTACTAGCCGTCCCTGGGGCTCGTCGTCGACTGACAGAAAATTGCTCCTGCTTTTTCTGCTCTTCCGCCATCCATGGCGGTCGCCTGTGCTCCGACGGTCATGGGAAGGGCTATCGGTCCCTCAGCATTTAACCTTCGTGCAAGCCGCAACTTAAAACCGCTTCGCGAGTAAGTGGTTCTCTCCAGATTCAGCTATCCCGCTTCAGCAAAGGCCCGAGGAAGCTGCCGGTATGCGAGTGCTTCATCGCAGCGACCTCTTCCGGTGTACCCGTCGCAATGATCTTGCCGCCACGCGAACCACCTTCCGGACCCAGATCGACAATCCAGTCTGCCGTCTTGATCACATCCAGGTTGTGCTCGATCACCACTAGCGTATTGCCGTGGTCGCGCAGGCGGTGCAGCACGTCCAGTAGTTGCTGAATATCCGCAAAGTGCAGGCCCGTTGTAGGCTCGTCGAGGATATACAGGGTCTTGCCGGTATCGCGCTTGGACAGCTCACGGGCGAGTTTGACCCGCTGGGCTTCACCGCCTGACAACGTGGTGGCCGACTGGCCCAGGCGAATGTAGGACAGGCCCACATCTATCAGCGTCTGTAGCTTGCGCGCAAGGGCAGGTACGGCCTCGAAGAACGCGCGGGCTTCCTCGATGGTGAATTCCAGTACCTCATGGATGTTCTTGCCCTTGTACTTGATCTCCAGCGTCTCGCGGTTGTAGCGCTTGCTCTTGCAGACGTCGCAGGGCACGTAGATGTCCGGCAGAAAGTGCATTTCGACCTTGATCAGGCCGTCGCCCTGGCAGGCTTCGCAGCGGCCGCCCTTGACGTTGAACGAGAAGCGGCCGGCCTTGTAGCCGCGCGAGCGGGCTTCCTGGGTGCCGGCGAAAAGCTCGCGGATGGGTGTGAACAGACCGGTGTAGGTCGCCGGATTCGAGCGCGGTGTGCGGCCGATCGGGCTCTGGTCGATGTCCACGACCTTGTCCAGGTGATGCATGCCGTGGAAGCTGTCATAGGGCGCCGCCTCAAGAGTCGTGGCGCCATTGAGCTCGGTGGCGGTGATCGGGTGCAGGGTATTGTTGATCAGGGTCGACTTGCCTGAGCCGGAGACGCCGGTGACGCAGGTCATCAGGCCCGTGGGGATTTCCAGGGTGACGTCCTGCAGGTTGTTACCGCGGGCGCCCTTGAGCTGCAGCCAGCCGTCCTTCTTCGGCTTGTGCCGTTTTGCCGGGACGGGGATCTTCACCTTGCCGGACAGGTATTGGCCGGTCAGCGAGTCGGGATTGTCCATGACCTCCTGGGGCGTGCCCTGGGCGACAATGCGGCCGCCATGTACGCCGGCGCCGGGGCCGATGTCGACCACGTAGTCCGACTGGCGGATGGCGTCCTCGTCATGCTCGACCACGATTACCGTATTGCCGATATCGCGCAGGTGCACGAGGGTCGAAAGCAGGCGTTCGTTATCGCGCTGGTGCAGGCCGATCGAGGGCTCGTCCAGGATGTACATCACGCCCACCAGGCCTGCGCCGATCTGGCTGGCCAGGCGAATGCGTTGGGCTTCACCGCCAGACAGGGTGTCAGCACTGCGATCCAGTGACAGGTAGTCAAGGCCGACGTTGACCAGGAACATCAGGCGCGCGCGGATTTCCTTGAGGATCTTCTCGGCAATTTCACCCCGGCTGCCGGCCAGGGTCAGCTGACCGAAATACTCGGCTGCTTCACCGACGGGCAGGGTGGTGACGCCGGGCAGGTTGCGTCCGTCGATAAACACGTGACGGGCCTCACGGCGCAGGCGTGCGCCGTGGCAGGCGGGGCAGGGCTGGGTGCTCAGGTACTTGGCCAGTTCTTCCCGCACGCTCTGCGATTCGGTTTCGCGATAACGGCGCTCCAGGTTTGGCACGATGCCCTCGAACGGATGCTCGCGCTTGACGATATCGCCACGGTCGTTGAGATAGCGAAAGGAGACCTTCTCGGTGCCGGTGCCATGCAGCACCAATTTCTGATGTTTTTCGGCCAGCTCGCCAAAGGCCTTGTCCAGGGAAATGCCGTAATGATCGGCCAGGGAGCTGAGCATCTGGAAGTAATAGACGTTACGTCGGTCCCAGCCGCGAATGGCGCCCTCGGCCAGGGTCAGCTCACTGTTGACCAGACGCTTGGCATCGAAGAATTGCTTTACGCCCAGGCCGTCGCACGTGGGGCAGGCGCCGGCCGGGTTGTTGAACGAGAACAGCCGCGGCTCCAGCTCGCTGATTGAGTGGCCGCACTTGGGGCAGGCAAACTTGGCACTGAAGGTGGTTTCCTGGCCTTCTTCGCCATCCATCGGGGCGATAATGGCAATACCATCGGCCAGGTTCAGGCAGGTCTCGAAGGACTCGGCCAGGCGCAGCTGGAGGTCTTCACGTACCTTGAAGCGGTCGACCACCACTTCGATGGTGTGCTTGCGGTTCTTTTCCAGGGCAGGCGCTTCGTCCAGATCGTGCACGCGGCCGTTGATGCGGGCCCGAACAAAGCCCTGTGCCCTCAGCTCGTCCAGCAGGGCAAGATGCTCGCCCTTGCGCTCGCGCATAACCGGTGCCAGCAGCATCAGCTTGCTGCCTTCGGGCATGGCCAGTACCTGGTCGACCATCTGGCTGACGGTCTGGGCTGCCAGTGGCAGATCGTGGTCCGGGCAGCGCGGCTCGCCGACGCGGGCAAACAGCAAACGCAGATAATCGTATATCTCGGTGATGGTGCCCACGGTGGAGCGTGGGTTGTGCGAGGTCGATTTCTGTTCAATGGAAATAGCCGGGGAGAGCCCTTCGATGTGATCGACATCGGGCTTTTCCATCATCGAAAGGAACTGGCGGGCATACGCCGAGAGCGACTCGACATAGCGGCGTTGACCTTCGGCGTACAGGGTATCGAAGGCCAGGGAAGACTTGCCCGAACCCGACAGCCCGGTTATCACGATCAGCTTGTCACGCGGCAGATCAAGGTCAATGTTCTTCAGGTTGTGGGTGCGCGCCCCACGAATCAGGATGGTATCCACAGTACATTTACCCCACGACCAGCAAAGCCGAACAGTATACGTGCTCAGGGCTGCGCGCGCCAAAAACCGGACAGGTGATACGCTGGCTCCGGGCCTGCTTTTGCAACCGGAGATGTCCATTCGCGGCGCTGACCACTGCGCTGCGGCCTGCTCTGGAAGCATGCTAGAATTCGCCTTTTTGCCAAACAGGAAGCGCAATGCATCAGGCCGACCGCATGACATCCAGCGAGCAACGCGCCGCAGGCTCGCTGGCAGCCGTATTTGCGTTCCGGATGCTCGGACTGTTCATGGTTCTGCCGGTACTGGCCACCTACGGAGGCGGATTGGCCGGCGCGACGCCGCTGCTGATCGGGGTGGCGATCGGTGCCTATGGATTGACCCAGGCCTTTTTGCAGATACCGTTCGGCATGCTCTCGGACCGCATCGGGCGCAAGCCGGTCATCGTCGCCGGCTTGCTCCTGTTTGCCTGCGGCGGGCTGGTTGCCGCACAGGCCGACAGCATGATGGGCGTCATATTCGGCCGGGTGGTGCAGGGCGCCGGGGCAATTGCGGCAGCGGTCATGGCCATGGTCGCCGACCTGACCCGCGAGCAGCATCGCACCAAGGCGATGGCGATGATCGGGATGAGTATCGGGGTCTCGTTTGCCGTCGCCATGGTCGCCGGCCCGGTGATTGCGGCTCGAGCGGGCCTGCAGGGCGTATTCTACACCACCGTCGCTCTGGCGCTTGTAGGTATTGCACTGGTGATCTGGGTCGTTCCGCCGGTGGCCCGCGCGGAACGTCATCGGGACGCTGGCGTTATCGCCTCCAGTTTCTGGCCCAGTTTGCGCAATCCGGAATTGCTGCGACTCAACTACGGGATCGCGATCCTCCACGCGATTCTGATGGCCAGCTTTGTGGCCATTCCCCTGGCACTGCAGGAGCGCGCCGGTCTGCCCCGGGAAGAGCACTGGTGGGTGTACTTCTGCGCGCTGCTGATTTCATTCTTTGCGATGGTGCCGTTCATCATTTTTGCCGAGCGCAAACGCCAGGTCAAAGGTGTGGTGCTGGGTGCCGTCGCGCTATTGGCCCTGGTCCAGCCGATGCTCTGGCTGAGCGTTGATTCGCTGCCCTGGCTGGTGTCGGCCATCGTGCTGTTCTTCATCGGCTTCAATTTGCTGGAGGCCACATTGCCGTCGCTCCTGAGCAAGATAGCCCCGGCCGGCGGCAAGGGCACGGCAATGGGGATCTATTCCACCAGCCAGTTCATCGGCGCGGCCCTGGGCGGCGTGCTTGGCGGCGCGGTATTCGGCGGCTACGGACTGGGTGGGGTATTTGCCTGCTGTGGATTGCTCGCACTGTCGTGGCTGGTGATTGGTGTTAACATGCGTCAACCAGCTTACGTGTCCAGCTATCGCCTGCCGTTACCCCAGGAGCTTGTCCGGGATGAGGCGTTGCTCCGGCGCATTCTTGCCGTACCGGGGGTTGCCGAGGCGGTAGTCGTGGCTGAAGAAGCAGCAGCTTATGTCAAAGTCGATACGCAGGTGCTGGATCGT
>JAESUC010000209.1 GCA_016763285.1 Pseudomonas sp. | reverse complement strand
GAATCGCGAGCAGCCGGCCGGCTACAAGGTGATCTTCGTTCCGTTCAGCAATGGGCAACCTGCCGGCGATCCGGTCGACTTCGTGACCGGCTTTATTGACGACGATGGCACGACCCGTGGCCGCCCCGTAGGCGTGACGGTGGATCCGGCCGGAGCCTTGATTGTCGCCGATGATCTGTCCAATACCGTCTGGCGGGTTACTCGAGAGCGGTAAATCTGGAGGGAAACTGCAGAGGACTTCCTGTCGACCCGGAAAACAACATAACGCAACATAAAAATACTTGTCATAGATCAATCCTGCCCTCCAGGGCGTCCGATAAACTCAATTAAGCTTCCGATAAAGTGTCTGCGCCTGTCTCAGGGACGTCCTGCTCACGCCAGGCACGGTAGCTGAAAACGAGTTTAACGATACCCTAGAGGTCGATCTCCATGATTCGAGAAAAAGCTGTGCCTGGCCTGCGGTCAGGGCTTGCAGGGAAGCGGGCAGTAAGCAGGAAAACCCTTTTGGCCAATACCCTGGGCGCGCTGCTCATTACCGGTAGCGCAATCGCCCAAGAGCCCACACCGACTACCTACGCCGATGTCCCCGTGCCGCGATTAACGGACTGGAACGACGTAAACAGGCTGACCGTAGACGGCGTCGCCGGCGCCACCGCTAAAACCTACATCTATACTGATGCCGCGTCGAAACAGGCCGCGGCTGCCCCCGGCGGCAACTGGGATACCAACAGTCCGGCCCAGGTCTACTGGGAACTTGATGATGGTAGCGGGCGCGCTCCCGGCATCCAGGCGGTCACTGACGATCTCGACTTCCCCACCAACAATTGCATCATGGCATCCGGTGAGCGCGAATCGTCGGATTTTCCCGGCACGATTATTCCAAAAACCTGTAGCGATCCAGAAAGCAGTTCCAAGCGTTATTTTCTCGAGATCGTCCAGGCCGACACGCCTGTCGACATCGTGTTCGACGTCGGCCTCAAGGATATCCGCTACAAGGGCGTCAAGGATCCCGCGACCGATGGTGGCGAAGCACTGGCTGAGTTTCGTGAGGAATTCGGTATCGGTCGTATCTATCGCGTCATTCAGAAAGTCATCAACAATTCGGACGAGCGTTGGGTGGCCATTAACGTAGAACTCGGACATGGCATCGGCACAGATTTCCAGCGTCTCGACTTTGCCCAGGACGGCGTGGCTTTTGAACTGCGGCAATCCGTTCCCCGGGAGTTCTTCGACGGCAACACCGGCGCGCCGGATATCGCGGTATGGAATCCGAACCGGTATGCAACATTCTCGCCCAAGGCATTTGACGACGGAGCACGGGATCGCTTTGACCCGGGCTTCTTTGACGCTGCAGCTGCTGGGTTTTTCCCACCCCGCGATACCGAGGCTGGCGAAAAATCCGCTTATATCAATAGTGGTGAAGCCTTCCGGCCTGATGGCGCCTATGGCGCCATCACACTGAACCACTTCAGCATGGTAGATGCACAGGCGGCCGGCAGCACCGTTGATCCCGGCGTATTTGGTTATATGCTCTCCGACTCGCTGGCTCCGATTGCCATATCCCGTTATGAAGACGGCAATCCCGAAGGCGAATCCGACGCTATTGAGGCCTGGTGGGATGGAAGCGACTGGCGTTATGGTCTGGCCGGCGATGCTGCGGGGCTCAACTCGTTCGGGATTGTGCCTGCAGACCAGTTGACGCAATGGGCCACCCAATTGCTGGGCATTGATCCCTCGGTAGGCGATAGTCCTGTGCGCTATGCCTCCCTGCTGGCGGATGATCTGGCCACGCAGAATATGGATTTCTTCATCAATATCACCGATGGCATTCTGGATGATGCCGGCGTCCCCAAATACGACAGCATAACCTTGCGGGTAACCGGCATTTCGTCCACGGGCCTGGGCGCTGTAACAGGCAATGACGAACCGGCCTGGGTCGCCAGCCCAGCGCCGACACTGGCAACCTACATGGCTGCCACCGGGGTTCCTGTTGCGCTGAACGACCTGAGCACCATGTTCGAGAACGATCCAACCAGCCCCTACTACAACGTCGGCGACGAAATTCTCAACGTCGAGATTCTCGCCAACGACCTTCTGGACGGGCAGCTGTTATCGGCTTTGATCGGCACCACTCAGCTCGTGACTCTGGTCGATGCCATTGGTGGCGTAGCGACGCTGCAGCCAGACAATACGGTGAACTTTACCCCCGACGTGGGTTTTGTCGGGCTCGCGTCATTCACCTATACCGTAAGTGTCGACGCGGTGGCATCCAATGAAGCCACAGTGGCTATCCGCGTCAATGCCTACCCGGACCCCGATGCACCCGTTGCAGCCAACGATTCTGCGGTCACCTTCGAGGACACTCCGGTCACCATTGATGTGCTGGCAAACGACAGCTTGCCCCTTGGCGATCCGATCGTTGCTATCCTGGACGCTCCGCTGACCGGCAGTGCTACCATCGAAGACAACAAGGTGGTGTACACCCCGGCAACCGGCTTTGTGGGTCTGGACCGTTTCACCTACACGGTGACCGCAAACGGCAAAACCTCCAATGCGGCACTGATTACCGTCCGTATTGACGAGCCCGTCGTAGAACCACCTGTCAGCAGCAGCGGTGGTGGCGGCGGTGGTGGTTGCAGTTACAACCCCGGCGCGCCCTTTGATCCCACTCTGATCCTGCTGTTTCTGCTGGCTCTGGGTGGTATCGCGGCCCGTCGTCGTGTCAGCCGGCAATCGCTGTAAGTTGCCATTGCGTTAACCAGCAAGCCCCGGTCTCTACCGGGGCTTCTTTCATTTGGAAGACTCTCTTGCTCAAGCAATGAACGCCACTGCTGCCAGGAGCAAACCGTTATATCCGACGTGAAGGATCAGGGGCGGGATCAGCGAATCGTAGCGGTCGCGGAAGAAGCCAAAGATCAACGAGGGCACTATCAGGGCAAGCACAAGGAACGACGGCTGATAAACAAGATGCCAGACCACGAATCCCAGGGTAGCGGCGAGGTTCGCCAGGGATACCCCCAGCCAGCGGACTCTTCCTGCAGGCCAGCTCCCGATCAGGCCCTGTACCAGACCGCGAAAAGCCAGCTCCTCGGTCAGGGGGAACCAGAGCAATATCGACACTTGGACCATCCACCGGTTATCTGCTGGAAGCTGTACCCACCCTGACAAGGCAACTATCCAGGCGACCGGCAACCCGGTAACCAATGCCATCAGAAAGAGCCGATCGCCAGTCAGGCCTGCCGCCGGGCGTAACCCGAGCAATTCTCGCAATCCCTGCTGCCTCACAAGCCTTCCGGTTCGCCGGATACCGGCACGCGTTCTTCCCGGTCGGCGTCAATGCGCCTTTGCTCCTGCCGGTCTATCACGTTACCGCTGAAATACATTTCCAGACGCAGACTCAGGGCCCAACGCGGTGCAAAATCGGCCTCCCGGGGAAAGTGCAGCTCGGGAATGATGTCGGCGAAGAGGATCTCCTTGTGCAGATTGCGACGGTACTGTGCCAGCAGGTAGTAGTCGTTGATCCGCGGTCGCGAAGCACTGTTACCCACCACGACAGCGGCATAGCGCATGGCGCTGCGCCGGCTCAACACCTGATTGATTTCAGCTGACTCGGAAAACTCCAGGGTGTCTTCCTCTTCCTGCCATTGGACAGTGGTCAGGAACCGCAGATGCCTCGTGTCGTCCAGCGGGCGGCCGATATCCCAGCGGGTGCGGGCGGAATAACCGTCGCTGTTGAACCAGGACAGACGGTTATAGGATTCCAGTTGCCAGCCGGCGCCACCCAGATCCCAGAGGCGTTCGCTGCTCAGGCGCACGTAGGGATCCAGCGGCAGGCGAAACTTCACCCCTGCCCCGACGCGGGTATCCCAGTGCTGGCTCTTGTCCTTGTCGCTCAGCCGGCTCAGACCGATTACCGTACTGTCGCTGCGGGTAGGGTCATCGCGTAGCCGACCTGAGCCCTGCTCGCTCAACGTGCCGCGCGATTCCTCCGGCTCACTTTCGATGATCAGCCGCAGTCGCTCCTTGGTGGTGGGAAGGTCGAGTTTGAAGCGCAGACTCGGATCGGTGCTGAACCCCTCGGACTCCACCCACTCGAAATCCGAGCTTATGCGCAGGTACGATTTGTTGCTGACCGAGAGATTTTCCCTGTTGCTGCCAAAAAAACCATCCAGATTCCGCGAGCTCGCATCCACCCAGCGTGAGACCCCCTGATGCAACGGTTCGATTCGCTCCACGGTCCAGTCTGGCAGGTCTGAATCGTCTGCCGCGAGCGCCCCGGCGTACAACAGCAGGAATAAAGATAATGGTTTGTGCATGGCGGCATTTACCCTGTTGAATACTCTGACTATAGCGCCTGCGGAAGGCTACCGGACAGGGATCGAGAGGCCGCCGGATCTAGGTGCCTGCCGCGGCCTGGCGTTTTCCCGGGTCCAGATGCATCCGGTACTCACCCGGGGTCATGCCGGTCCAGCTGCGAAAGGCGCGAATGAACGAGCTTTGTTCGGAGTAGCCGAGCAGCAGGGCCACGTCCGTCTGTGCCAGTGCCGGATCAGCCAGGTACTGCCGGGCCAGCGTGTGACGGGTGTGTGCCAGTAGGCCGCGGTAGCTGTATCCGGCCGCACGCAACTGGCGATAAAAGGTGCGCAATGAGCAGCCCAGGGCATGGGCGACCGCATCGGCCCCCACCTCCCCATTCTTCATTGATTCAACAATCTGGTCCTGTACCTGGGAGTAGAAGCTGCCCGTCTCGCCATGCGCCGCACGTGGATGCTGCCTGAGCAGGGCCTGGGCCTGTTGCTCCAGCAGGCGAAGCAGATAGGGATCCTTGCTGGAAATCGGCAAAGCCAGCAGGTGGGCGGGGATGGCCAACTCGATGGCATCGCAATCAAAATCGACCGGACAGCTCAGCAGTACCTGATACACACCGCTGTCACGTGGGCGAGCAAATGGCAGACCTGCGCGCAGCGGCGTGATGGCTCGCCCGATCAGTGCCTGGCAGAGGCTGACAAAGACGGCCAGACTGAACTCGCTGGCCAGCGGCGTATTGGCCACAGCCTGGGTCCAGCGCATATGCAACACGCCGTCCTGCAAACGGGCCCGGGAACTCAGACCTGCCTGAAGCAGCCCCTGGTAACGGTGGTAGCGTGCCAGCGCCTGCCCCAAAGTGCCGCAGGAAGACACCATATAACCCACGACGCCGAACTGGCTTGGCTGCGCCGACAAGCCCAGGCGCAGACCCAGGGCCGGGACCGGATCCAGTTGCCTGAGCGACTCGAGCAATTCGCAGAAGCGCAGCGCGCCCACGCCCGGCGACTCCAGGTCGAGTCTCATCTCGTCCAGCAGGCGGCCCGCCGGCAGGCTGCGCTCGCGGGCGTAGGCCTGCAGTGTCTCGATAAATCCGGAGGGGATGTGGTCGTTTCTGCTCATGTCAGCACTATTGACAGACTGGCACAAAATGTCAATCAGGCGCGTGATGCCAATACGGCCGTTCATGCCCGGGCATACCATGTGGGTTTTGTTGTTCCTGCGTGGAGTAGATCATGGCGTATGTAGTGACCCAGAGCTGTATTGGCAACAAGCACACCAGCTGCGTCGATGTCTGTCCGGTCGAGGCGTTTCGTGAGGCACCCGAGATGCTGTTTATCGATCCCGATGTGTGCATCGACTGCAACGCCTGCGTATCCGCCTGCCCCGAGGGCGCCATCTTCCCGCGCAGCATGGTGCCGCAGGACCAGCAATCCTTCATCACGTTGAACGCAGAGGGGGCCAAGACCCACCCGGTGATACGCGAAAGTATCAAGGCGGGCCAGCACGCGGCCAGCCCCCTCGCCCGGCTGCCGGCGCGCTTTGCCATCGTCGGCTCCGGCCCCAGTGGCTTCTATGCCGCCGAAGCCCTGATGAAACAGATTCCGGCTGCCCGCATCGACATGTTCGAGCGCCTGCCTACGCCCTTCGGCCTGGTGCGTTACGGTGTGGCGCCCGATCATCCCCGCATCAAATCGGTGACGGCCGGGTTCGAGCGTATTGCCGAGTCACCGCAGTTTCGCTTTCTCGGGAACGTGCAGATCGGACGCGACCTGACCAGTGCCGAGCTGCGCCAGCATTATCACGGCGTGATCTACGCCACCGGGGGCTCGCAGAGCCGCGCCCTCACCTTGCCGGGGGCCGACAGCGGCAACATCTTCGGCTCGTCGAATTT